>CACBHL010000009.1 GCA_902539035.1 uncultured Pelagibacteraceae bacterium | reverse complement strand
AAAGACTTTGAAAAATCTATTGAAAAACATAAAGAATTTTTATTAGACAATCTTGAAGATCAGAATACTTATAGCTCTCGTTTTTCAAAGATTTTAGAGGAAATGGATATTTTTCAAAGTGAGGAAGATCAAACTAATGAGGAGAACCAAGATCAAGGGCAAGACAATCATTCAAATGATGATCAAAATAATGACAATCAGGACAACAAAGATGAAAATAAGGATCAAGAAACCCAAGCTACTTTAGATGCAGATTATGATCTTGATGAATTTAATTTAGACGAGCAACTATCAGAAATAGAGTCGGAAGAACAAAGTACAGAGCAGATTTTAAAAAAGAACATCGATAATCTAGATCTTGATTATAAAATCTTTACCACTCAATTTGACGAAATTGTAAAAGCAGAAAACCTAGAAAATGCAGATGAAGCAACTAAACTAAGAAAAAGTTTAGACCAACAGTTAATAGGTTTTCAAGATGTCATCACAAAACTAGCAAATAAACTTCAAAGACAGTTACTTGCAAAACAGAATAGGGCATGGGAATTTGATTTAGAGGAAGGATTGCTCGATAGTTCAAAACTACCAAGAATAATTATGGATCCTTATAATTCCTTATCATTTAAAAAAGAAAAAGATTTAGACTTTAAAGATACTGTTGTCACTCTGTTAATAGATAACTCAGGATCAATGAGAGGAAGACCAATTACCATAGCTGCGATTTGTGCTGATATTTTATCTAGAACCCTAGAAAGGTGCTCAGTCAAAGTTGAAATATTAGGTTTTACAACTAAAAACTGGAAAGGTGGGCAGTCAAGAGAATTATGGGCTAAAAGTTCAAAACCTAAAACTCCAGGAAGATTAAATGATTTAAGACATATAATTTACAAAGGCGCAGATATTCACTGGAGACAAGCAAAAAATAACCTAGGGCTTATGCTCAAAGAAGGTCTCTTAAAAGAAAATATTGATGGGGAAGCAATATCTTGGGCTTACAGTAGAATAAAAAAAAGAAAAGAAGAGAGAAAAATTTTAATGGTTATTTCTGATGGAGCTCCTGTTGATGATTCAACTCTTTCTGTAAACTCTGGTGATTTCCTTGAAAAACATCTTAAAAAAATAGTCAAATATATTGAAAATAAATCTGATATTGAAGTCTTGGCAATAGGGATTGGTCATGATGTTTCTAGATATTATGATAAAGCAATCAAGATTACAGATGTTAATGAGTTGGGAGACGTAATGATTTCACAATTAAGTTCTCTTTTTGATACCAAAAAAAAATATCATTAAATATTGAATAAATCTGAATTTCGCCAATTAATTACTACTTCTGCTCCACTTCTTGTTTTGGAATTTCTAAAATTTAATGAAGCAAAATTTTTTTCTAATAAAGTTTTACCAATAAATAAACCAAGTCCTAAACCTGTTTTAGACTTTTCTTCTGGATTACTTGTTTTTAAATAAGGCTCTCCTATTTTAGACAGAATATCTCTAGGATATCCATTTCCATCATCTTCTATTATTATTTCAGTCATTTCACTGTCGCTTTTCAAGTTTATAAAAATTTTATTCTTTGAAAACTTGTTAGCGTTCCCAATAAAATTTCTTAATCCATATACAATCTCAATGGATTTAGTTATCTTTTTTGGGTTGGAATCCTGGTCAAAGTTAAAAACAAAGTTTTTGTTACTTATTTCTCTAAAAGATGAAATAATTTCTAACAAATATTCTCTTACACTTAGATCCTTATCTATAAATTCATCTTCCTCGACCGGGTTTAAACTCAAACGTTTTAGAATTTCATTACATCTTTCTACCTGGCTATTTAATAACTCTATGTCTTTCTCAAATTCTTTATTATTCTTAAATTGTTTTACTAAATCTTGAGTTATTATTTTAATCGTGGAAAGTGGAGTACCTAACGAGTGTGCAGCAGCAGCAGCTTGACCACCTAATGACAGTAATTCGTGTTCTTTTGCCATTACTTCTTCCATTTTTGATAAAGCATCTTTTCTTAAACGTGATTGTGAGCCAAATGTCATTGCAAAATAATTCAAAAAAACTAAGGCAATTAACAATGCAATTGGTATAGAAAAATAGTAATAAGGGCTAACATGAAAATGATCGCTTAGAGGTGATGGCAAATCTTTAGAATAAAAAGTCAGAAATGATACTGAAATAGCTGTCAAGATTACTAATAATGAGTTGGTTTTAAAACTAAGGTTAGATGAAGAAAATACACTTGGAATTAATAAAAATATAACAAAGGGATTAACAATACCTCCAGTTAAATAAAGCAAACTACTCAATTGAATAATATCAATAAATAAGAAAATAAATGCTGACCTGTCAGATAATTGTGTCTTTTTATAAATATAAATTAAATAAAAATTACTCAAGATTCCAAGTATAATTATCGAATTTGATAAAATAAAATCAAACTTAAAGTTTAAAATTAAATAAACAAAATTTACAGCAACGAGTTGCCCAATAATTCCAATCCATCTTAAAGTTATGTAGGTTGATTTTTTAAAAGAGTACTGTTTCGAAGTTTCAAAAAACTTCATTTTTATATATCAAGATTTTGAACATTAATTGCATTCGAAACAATAAAATCCTTTCTAAGTGCAACGTCGTTACCCATAAGTGTATGTATTAAACTTTGATCTTTTTTAAGATCTTTGGAATACTGAACTTGGAGTAAATTTCTAGTTTCTGGATCAAGTGTAGTACTCCACAATTCTTCAGGATTCATTTCTCCTAAACCTTTAAATCTTTGTATGTTCATTTTAGATTTTTCTAAATCTAAAGCTTTAGTAAATTCTTTTGAACCTTTTTTTATTTTCTTAATTTCTTTGTTATTATTTAAAATATAATCCTCTAATTCTTTTTCATCTTTAATATAGATGCCTTTCGTTCCTTTATTAATTTTAAATAATGGTGGTTGAGCAAGATATATATGACCATTTTCAATTAATTTATTAAACGGTTCGTTATTAAAGAAGGTTAATAATAAAGCTCTGATATGTGAACCATCAACATCAGCATCAGTCATAATAATAATTTTACCGTACCTTAAATCTTTTAGATCTATTTCTTGCGCTTTTGGATCTAAGCCCAATGCGTTTATTAATGTCACTATCTCATTTGAAGATATCATCTTAGATAAAGCCTTAGTTCTTTTATCCGACCCATTTCCATTACCATTACCATTTTTTTTGGTTGTCAAATCCTCAACATAAGTATTCAAAATCTTTCCTCTAAGAGGTAAAACTGCCTGATTTGACCTATTTCTTCCTTGTTTTGCAGATCCTCCTGCTGAATCCCCCTCAACTATAAACAATTCTGTCCCATCTTGTTTTCCTATTTGACAATCGGCTAATTTTCCAGGAAGACCACTTAATTCGAGAGCCCCTTTTCTTCTGACGTTTTCTCTCGCTTTTCTAGCAACATCCCTTGCCATGGCTGCTTGAATAATTTTAGTTAAAATTATTTTGGCAATAGTTGGATTTTGATCAAACCATGTTGATAATTTCTCATTTACTAAAGTTTCTACAATCATTCTTACTTCTGAAGACACTAATTTATCTTTTGTTTGGGATGAGAATTTTGGGTCTGGAATTTTCGTTGACAAAACGCATGTAAGACCTTCTTTTACATCGTCTCCAGAAATTGCCAATTTATTTTTTTTTAACAAATTGTGTTCGTTAGCATATTTGTTTACAACTCGAGTTAATGCACTTCTAAACCCTAATAAGTGTGTACCACCATCTTTTTGATATATATTATTTGTATATGGGAAGATTTCTTCGGAATATCCTGCATTCCATTTTAAAGAGCATTCTATTTCGATATTATTTTTTTTTCCTTCTATGTAAATTGGTTTTCTAAATAAATCATTTCCATTTTTATTTTGCAATTTTTCCCTTTTTTCATCTAAAAAATCTACAAACTCTATTACCCCACCATCAAACTTAAATTCAGATATTTTTTCTTTCTTTAAACTTGCATCAATAAAAATAATTTTAATCCCTTTATTTAGAAATGCTAGTTCCCTCATTCTTTTAATTAAAATGTTAGCATTAAATTTAATTGACGAAAAAATTTCAGTAGACGGTAAAAAAGTAACTTTTGTTCCAGATTGCTTTGATTTTCCAATTGCTTTTAGAGGTGACTTTGCTTCACCATTTTCAAACTCTATAAAATATTTTTTGTTATCTCTATCAATTTCTAATTGTAATTTTTTAGATAATGCATTCACAACAGAAACACCCACACCATGTAATCCTCCTGATACTTTATATGAGTCATGATCAAATTTTCCTCCCGAATGAAGCTGGGTCATAATAACCTCTGCAGCAGATTTTTTTTCTGTTTTATGCATATCTACAGGTATTCCTCTACCATCATCACTTACAGTAACTGTTCCATCTGAATTAATTCTTACATTTATATTTTTACAATGACCTGCTAAAGCTTCATCAATAGAATTGTCTACAACCTCATAAACCATATGGTGTAAGCCAGTTCCATCATCTGTATCACCAATATACATGCCGGGTCTTTTTCGTACTGCCTCTAAACCCTTTAAGACTTTTATAGAGTCTGCCTGATATGTATTTTTATTTGTCATTTTTTTAAGATTTGGAAAAAAAAAATTATACCATTATTTGCAAAAATTGCTGATTTATCTTTGTATATAAAGAATAAAAAGTACAAATAAACATTGATAAATCAAGCTTTTTTAATGGCGGAGAGAATGGGATTCGAACCCATGAAAGGATTGCTCCTTTACACGCTTTCCAAGCGTGCGCCTTAAACCACTCGGCCACCTCTCCATAAAAATCAAATTTCTAAATTATCCAATTTTGGTAAATATGTTTATTTTCAACAAAATAGTCAGGAAAATCTTTGTCAATAATAACTTTTTCGTATTTTATTGGTCTATCAAAAATGTCTTTCAAATTTTCTATTTTTTTATTAATTATTTCCTCGTTTTTAAATATATCCTGGTTAAGTTCTCCGTGTGCAAATGAACTTATTTTCTGAATTAATTCTCTTGGAGTCTTAATATCACTAAAATGCCATCCACCATCTTTAATAATGTGGTAATTTTCTCTATATATATATTTTAATAAAAAATTCCTTTCTTTTATTTTAATATTTCTTAACCATTGGGGTGATTTCAAAAATTTTTTTACACATATACGTGATCCATACCACTTTGGAGTGGATTTATTTAACATATTAAATTTATAATTAAAAAAGTTCTGTTCGAAAAAAGCAAATTTAAACTTTTCATTAAAATGAGAAAATTTCCTAGGATTTGGAATTTCATCTAAATCTGAAATTATTATCCAATCGTTTTCATTAGCTTCTTCTAAATAATTTTTAATTGAATTTCTCATTGATTGGTCTCTTAAATGCCCAATGTGCCAATTTTTTTTGAGTGATAAAGATTTATCTAATATAATTGTTTTTAAAGGGATATAATTTATCTTATCACTAAATTTTGAAAATTTGTTAATATCAAATTTTAATTCTCTTTTATTTCCTTGATGATCTTCCTCTGCTTCAATAATTATAAATTTATCTACAAAATTATTTAATATATTTAACCTTAAATCTAATAAAAGATCCTCATCAAAATACATAAAGCAATCAAAAATTTTCATTTTTTCTCTCCATTAATTTTCAAAACACCAATAAATGCTTCCTGAGGTATTTCAACACGCCCAAATTGTTTTGATCGAGCCTTTCCCTTTTTTTGTTTTTCTAAAAGTTTTCTTTTTCTGTCAGCAGCACCGCCACCATGAATTTTTGTCAAAACATCTTTTTTAAATCCCTTAATAGTCTCTCTTGCAATAATTTTACCTCCTATTGCAGCTTGAACAGGGATCATAAAGTTATGTCTAGGTATTAAATCTTTCAATTTTTCGCAAACTTCCCTACCAGTTCTTTGTGCAAAATCCTTGTGAATCATCATTGCTAAAGCATCAACAGGCTCAGTATTTACTAAAATACCTAATTTTACTAAATCTCCTTCTCGATGTTCTATTATTTCATAATCAAAACTAGCATAACCGCTCGTCATTGATTTAAGACGATCATTAAAATCAAAAACTACCTCATTTAGAGGAAGCTCATAATTTACAACTGCTCTATTTCCTGAATAACTTAAATTTGTTTGTATTCCTCTTTTGTCCTGACACATTTTAATTATAGATCCCAAATACTGATCTGGAGTTATAACTGTGGCTTTAATCCAAGGCTCCTCAATCATTTTTATTAATGTTGGATCAGGTAAACTAGATGGATTTTGTAAATCTAGTGTAGATCCATTATTTAAATGAACTTTATATACAACACCAGGGGTAGTAGTTAATAGGTTTACATCGAATTCTCTCTCTAATCTTTCAGTAACAATTTCAAGATGTAACAGGCCCAAAAAACCGCACCTAAAGCCTAATCCTAGTGCTGAAGATGATTCAGGTTCGAATGAAAAACTTGCATCATTTAATTGAAGTTTGGCTAATCCATCTTTTAGTTTTTGATATTCTGAACTATCAACAGGAAACAAACCACAAAATACTACTGGCTTGCTAGGCTTAAATCCTGGTAAAGCATCTTTAAGTGGTTTTGTTGCATCGCAAATCGTATCACCAACTTTTGTCTCTGAGAGAACTTTAATTCCTGTTGTTATAAAACCTATTTCGCCCGTATTTAAAGTATTAATATCTGTTGGTTTGGGTGTAAAAACCCCAACTTTTTCAACAATATATTCTTGATTAGTTGACATCATTTTAATTTTCATATTTTTTGATAATTTGCCATCAATCACTCTAACTAAAATTACTACACCTAAGTAAGTGTCATACCAACTATCAACAAGCAAACATTTTAAATCTGAAGTGTTTTCTCCCTTAGGCGCAGGTAGAGTAATTATTATTTGCTCTAAAATATCTTCAATCCCCTCTCCAGTTTTACCAGAACAAGGAATGGCATTTTCAGTATCAATACCAATAACATCTTCAATTTGTTTTTTTGTTTTTTCTAAATCCGATGCAGGTAAATCAACCTTATTTAAAACTGGTACAATTTCATGGTTGGTATCTAAAGCTTGATAAACATTTGCTAGAGTCTGCGCTTCAACACCTTGAGTGCTATCAACAATAAGAATTGAACCTTCACAAGCATAAAGAGACCTACTTACCTCATAGCTAAAATCTACGTGACCAGGTGTGTCTATAATATTTAAAACATACTCTTTTCCATCTTTTGCTTTATAGTTCAATTTTACAGTCTGAGCTTTAATTGTGATTCCTCTTTCTCTTTCAATATCCATCGAGTCAAGAACTTGGGCTTTCATCTCTCTCTCTGTTAATCCCCCACAACTGTGAATTATTCTGTCCGCAATAGTGGACTTTCCATGATCAATATGTGCAATGATTGCAAAATTTCTTATATTATCAATTTCACTGGACATTTAAGATCTAATTTTTGCACCTGTTTTAATCTCAACTGTTGAAATTATTAATTTATTAATTTTTTCAAGATCGCTATCTTCTAGTGTTTTTTCTGAAGATTGAATGGTTACGTTAAGAGCTATAGACTTTTTATCTTTAGGAATATTTTCACCTTCGTAGACATCAAAAATTTTAACTGATTTTATTAAATTTTGATCAATAGATGAAATTATTTCTGTCAAATCTTGAGCTTTAAAATTTTTATCTACCACAAAAGCAAAGTCTCTGTCTGATTTTTGATAGTCAGAAAATTGAAATTTAGATTTTGAGTCTTTAAGTTTAAGTTTTGTATCTTTTAAATAATCTAAATAAATCTCAAAACCCACCAACGCTTCAGTTTTTATATCAAGTTTTTTTATGATATTTGGATGAATTTCCCCAAAAAAAGCCACTGGATCAATATCGTCTTTATCAAGATAAACAGAGCCGGATTTTCCTGGATGATAATAAGAAGGTGATTTTTCTCTTACAAACAAATTTTGCCTGTCATATCCAGCTTCTAATAAAGTCTGAATTGTATCTTTCTTTGCATCAAATACATCAACTAATCTATTTTCTTCATTCCAATTTAATCTTGATATCTTTCCTGATTTTATTCCTCCGATTACTGTTAATTGTTCTCCCGGTTTGTTGTCTTTAAAAATTGGCCCTATTTCGAAAAGAGAAATATCTTTAAATCCTCTATCTAAATTTTTCTTTATATAGAATGCTAAATTAGGAAATATTGAATTTCTTAATACATCTAAGTCTGTACTTATTGGATTTACTATTTTAATTTCTTTATAATTTTCTTTAAAAAGATAATTTATTTTTGAGTCTGTAAAAGACCAGGTTACTGTTTCAAAATATCCTTTTGATGCTGCTGAACGTTGTAAAAAATGAAAAAGTTTTTGTTGTTTATTAAGTGTTTCTTTAATTCTATTTTTTTGTGGTTCTAGAATTTCTATATTATTAAAACCTTTTATTCTTACTATCTCCTCAACTATATCTATAGGTTGAGTAATATCAGGTCTCCAAGTAGGAATTGTTAATTCTAATTCAGATTTTTTTTTAGCAACCACAAAACCTAAATCTATTAAGATTTTTATGACTTCTTTATCTTTTATTTTAAATCCTGCAATTTTTTCAAACAAAGGAATTTTAAATTTGATAGTATTTTTTTTATATTTTCTGATGCTTTGAACATCAAACTTGCTAACATTTCCTCCACAAATTTTAGTTATTAATTGTGCAGCTTTCTTTAGGCCTGTCTCGACCGATTGTGGATCAATACCTCTTTCAAATCTAAATTTAGCATCAGTGTCAATATTCAAAAATTTTGAAGTTTTTCTAATAGATCTTGGCAAAAAATATGCAGATTCTAACAAAATATTTTTAGTATTAAGCTCAGTGCCTGAACGCGTGCCACCTATTATTCCACCTAAACCTAATACGCCAGACTTATCAGAGATAACACACATATCATTATCTAATTTATAATCTTTATTATCAAGAGCTTGAAATGTTTCACCTTTTTCTGAATTTCTTATAATAATTTCTTTATCAATTTTGTCTGCATCATATGCATGCAATGGTCTATTTAAATCCAGCATCACATAATTAGTTATGTCCACAATCGCTGAAATTGGCTTCTGACCTAAAGAAATGATTTTGTCTTTTAGCCACTTTGGACTTTCTTTATTTGTAATATCTTTAATTAAACAAGTTCCAAATATAGTGCAACCTTGATTTTTATCTTTTTTAATAGAAACTTTAATTTTTTGAAGCCCATTATTTTTAATTTTTGTATTTATGGTATTTTTTAATTTACCAACTCCCGCTGCTGCAAGATCTCTCGCTACTCCTCTTACCCCCAGACAATCAGGTCTATTAGGAGTGATTGATAAATCAATAACTTTTTCAGTATTATTTTTAAAAAAATTTTTACCTACTTTGTCAGAGTACTTATTTGACTTTAGTTCTATTATTCCGTCACTTTCATCAGATAAATTTAATTCTGACTCTGAGCACAACATTCCATATGAAGTTACACCCCTTATTTTGCTAACTGTGAGTTTCATGTTATTTTTTGGAATCACAGATCCAGGTCCGGCATAAACAGTCAAAAGATCTTTCTTGGCATTAGGTGCTCCGCAAACAACTTTTACCGTATTTTTTTCCCCTATATCGACATCACACACTTTTAACTTATCTGCATTCGGGTGTTGCTCAGCATTTATAATTTTTGCTACTTTAAAATTATCTAAGTCAGAAATTACTTTTTCAAAGCTCTCGACTTCAAGACCAACATCAGTCAACTTCTCAATTATTTGACTATCCTCAAACTTTGTATCAAGGTGTTCCTTAAGCCAGCCAATTGTAAATTTCATCTGCTAAGACCTCTATAATTTGATGGTACATCTAATGGATCAAACCCAAAGTGATTTAGCCACCTGTAGTCAGTCTCAAAAAAAGCTCTTAGATCATTTATTCCATACTTAAGCATGGCTAATCTATCTATACCAATCCCAAATGCGTAACCTTGATACTTGTCTGGGTTTATTTTTACATTTTTAAGTACATTTGGATGCACCATCCCACAACCTAAAATCTCTAACCATTTATCTCCCTCACCGATGACTATCTTACCATCTTTCATTTCATAACCAATGTCAACTTCTGCTGATGGTTCTGTAAATGGGAAATGACTTGGTCTAAATCTCATTTTGATTTTATCCACTTCAAAAAAGGATTTTATAAAATAATTTAAGCAACCTTTTAAATGTCCCATATTTATATTTTTATCAATATGAAGTCCCTCTACTTGATGAAACATAGGGGCATGAGTTTGATCACTGTCAGATCTGTATGTTCTGCCAGGAGCAATAATTTTAAAAGGAGGTTTCCCTTTTAGCATTGTTCTTACTTGAACTGGGGATGTATGCGTTCTTAAAAGTAATTCTTTTTTATCATCTAAATAAAATGTGTCATGCATGTCTCTCGCTGGATGGTTATCTGGTGTGTTTAATGCAGTAAAATTATAATGTTCATTCTCTACATCAGGTCCTTCTTCAACACTAAAACCAATTTCAGAAAATATAGACGATATTTCATCTATAACTTGAGAAACAGGATGTATCTTACCTCTAACAATATCTCTCTCAGGCAAAGTTACATCTACTTTTTCATTCTCTAGCTTAGAATTTATTTCTCTAATTTCTATTTCTTGAATCTTTTTATTAATTTTTGCTTGTAGTTCATCTTTTACAAAATTTAAATCTGATGCAAAATTTTTACGTTCTTCAGGAGGTAATGATCCAAGATTTTTAAAAAAATTTGAAATTTTACCATTCTTACCAAATAATTCAGATTTAATTTGAATTACACTTTCAATGTTTAAATCCGTACTTAATTTATTTAAGAATTCATCTTTTATTTTTTTAATATCAGACATATCTGTAGAATATTTGTTAACCTTATAAAAACAACAATGAAAATTAATTCAATGCTGATTGGGCTTTTTGTACAATTGTTTTGAATGCCTCTGGGCTATCATAAGCAATTTCAGCAAGAATCTTTCTATCTATTCCAATACCACATTTGTTTAATCCGTTTATGAATTTAGAATATGTCATTCCCTCAGCTCTAACACCTGCGTTGATTCTTTGTATCCATAGAGATTTGAAATCTCTTTTTCTGTTTCTTCTGTCTCTATAAGCATATTGCATTGATTTTTCCATCGCCTGCTTTGCAACTCTTATAGTATTTTTTCTTCTGCCCCATTGACCTTTTACAGCTTTTAAGACTTTTTTATGCTTAGCTTTACTTGTTACACCTCTTTTAACTCTTGCCATTATTAACCTCTTAAACTGTAGGGCATATAAGATTTAACAATTTTTCCATCTTGCTTGGACATTGTTGTAGTGCCTCTTAATTTTCTAATTTGAGAATTTGTTCTTTTAATCATGCCGTGCCTCTTTCCAGCTTGGGCTGTCATCACTTTACCCTTAGCTGATATCTTAAATCTTTTTTTTGCTGAGCTTTTTGTTTTTAATTTAGGCATAAATCTGGGGTCTTATACAAAGAATGGTATAATTTTACAACCTCTATTAAGCCCTATAAAGGTTGGATAACCATAATCATTTGCTTACCATCAAATTTTGGATGTAGCTCTACCTTGCCAATATCTTTCATGTCTTCCTTAATTTTACCCATTAACTCGTTTCCTAAATGTGAGTGTTGTAGCTCTCTACCTTTAAATCTTATTGTGAATTTTACCTTGTCTCCTTTAGCAATAAATTTTTTTGCATTTTTAACTTTAAAATCATAATCATGAGTTTCTGTTACTGGTCTCATTTTAATTTCTTTTAACAAAACAATTTTTTGTTTCTTTTTTGCAAGATTTGCTTTTTTTTGAGCATCATATTTGTACTTACCCATGTCCATAATTTTACAAACTGGAGGGTTTGCATTTGGTGCAATTTCAATTAAATCAAGCCCTTGATTTTTTGCCATTGAAATAGCTTCATTGGTATTAAGTACACCAAGGTTTTCACCATCGCTTGCTATTACCTGAACATCAGGAGAGGAAATTCTATTATTAGATCTTGGGCCTCTATCTTTCGTTCTTCTTTGAAAATAATTTTGTTTAAAATCTGCCACTTAGTTTGAAGATGCTTTATTTAAAGCAGAGAAAGTTTTTAAGAATGTGTCTATATCCATATTTTCTTGTTTGTTAGAGTCTAATCTTCTAATCGTTACAGAATTGGAGTCAACTTCTTTTTTACCACAAATTAATAAAAGAGGGATTTTAGCTAAAGAATGATCTCGTATTTTATAATTTAAATTTTGATTTTTTAAATCAACAGAAGAGCTAATACCTACATTTATAATTTTCTCAGATATATCAGTAGCATAATCATTAAATTCTTCTGAAATAGGAATTACCATTGTTTGTAAAGGCGATATCCAGAACGGAAATTTACCAGCATAGTTTTCAATTAAAATTCCAATAAATCTCTCTAAAGATCCAAATAGAGCTCTATGAAGCATTACAGGAATTTTCCTACTCCCATCTTTATCAACATAAGAAGCACCTAATCTCTCAGGTAAATTTAAATCAACTTGCAAAGTTCCACATTGCCAATCTCTTCCAATAGCATCCCTTAGAACAAACTCGATTTTAGGACCATAGAATGCTCCTTCTCCCTTGTTAATACTATATTCTAATTTTGAGGCTTTCACTGCCTCTAGTAATGATGCTTCTGCTTTATCCCAAACTTCGTCATCACCAACTCTTACCTCTGGTCTATCTGCATATTTTAGAATTACATTTTCAAACCCAAGGTCTTTATAAATATCCAAAATTAAATTAGTAACAATTAAACACTCACTTGTAATTTGATCCTCTGAACAAAAAATATGCGCATCGTCTTGTGTAAAAGCTCTTACTCTAAGTAAACCATGTAAAGCTCCTGATGGTTCATATCTATGAACTTTTCCAAACTCTGCATAACGCAGAGGAAGATCTCGATAACTTTTTAGCCCTTGATTAAATACCTGAACATGTCCTGGACAATTCATTGGTTTTATTGCAAACACCTTCTCATCTGGAGTTTCAGATGTATACATGTTGTCACCATATTTCCCCCAATGTCCTGATTTCTCCCATAATTGTCTATCCAATACCTCGGGTGTATTTATTTCTTTGTAACCAGCTGCATCCTGCCTATTTCTCATATAATTAATTAAATTTTGGAATAACGCCCAACCTCTTTCATGCCAAAAAACAGACCCCGGACTTTCTTCTCTAAAATGAAATAAATCCATTTCTTTTCCCAATTTTCTATGATCTCTCTTTTCTGCTTCCTCTATTCTTTTAAGATGTTCATCTAAATCTTTTTGGGTTGCCCAACTAGTGCCGTATATTCTTTGAAGCATTTCATTTTTTGAGTCTCCTCTCCAATAAGCACCAGAGACTTTGGTTAGTTTAAAATACTTTCCAATTTTACCAGTTGAAGATAAATGAGGACCTCTACAAAGATCATGCCAATCACCATGAAAATAAATTGAGACATCTTCTTTTTCTGGTATAGCCTTAATTAATTCAGATTTATAAATTTCACCTTTTTTTTTAAAATGATCAATAGCTTTATTTCTATCCCAAACTTCTCTCTTAGTAATTTCATTTCTATCTACAATTTCTTTCATCTTGTTTTCAATTTTGACTAAATCATCTTCAGTAAAAGGTTCTTTTCTTGCAAAGTCATAGTAAAATCCATTTTCAATAACTGGACCAATTGTAACCTGAGTACCAGGGAATAATTCTTGAACAGCCATTGCCAATATGTGAGCTGTGTCATGTCTAATTGTTTCTAGCCCTTCTGGATTTTTTGAAGTAAAAATTTTTACTGAGCAGTCTTTTTCAATTAAATAATCTAAATCTTTAAGTTCACCATCAACACTGATAACCATTGCTTGTTTTGCTAATGACTTACTTATTTTCTCAGCTACCTCAGTTCCTGTAACTTTTTTTGAAAAATTTAGATTATTTCCATCTGGTAATGTTATTGTAGGCATTTAATTTAATAGTCTTTTATACTCTGAATAAGTAGAAAAACACATTTTTTCAACATTAAATCTTTGAGTAACGTTTTTTCTTGCCTCTTTTTCCATCATTTTTAAAGATGATTCGTCCATATTAAGAACTTTTAAAATCTGCTTACTTAAAGATTTAGCATCGTTTGACTCAAATAATAAACCTGTTTTTTCATTAATAACTGTTTCTTTCGAACCACCAATATTGCTAGCAATTATTGGTTTTCCCATTGATTGGGCTTCTACTGAAACTCTTCCAAAAGCTTCTGCTTCAATTGAAGCTGAAACTATTATATCCGAAACTTTGTAAGCTAAAGCCATATTTTTGCAATGTTCTATAAATCTTATCTGTTTTGACATCCTATATTGTTCTGAAAGTCTAATTAATTTTTTTTTATAGAGTTCACGACCTTGGTCACTTCCAAGAATGACTGTATAAAATGCTTCGTATCCAAGTTCTATATTAATTAAATTTACTGCCTCAATAAATACTTCCTGACCCTTCCATGAAGTTAGCCTACCTGGCAAAAGTATAATTTTTTTATCTTTCTCAATATCCCATTGTTTTAATAATTTTTTTTCTTCATTTTCAAGAGTTGTGGATGAGTCAAAATAATCAACATTAATACCTCTAAAAATCACTAAGAATTTTTTTTTAGAATTTAAATACATAGAATAATTTTCTTTAATATGAGAAAATATGAAATTTGATCCTGCAATAATTAAATCAGATCTTACCATTACCGAATTATAAAATTTTTTCAAATTAGTTTTAAAATTGTAAGTGCCATGAAAAGTTGTCACAAATTTTCTTCCAGTAATTTTTGATGCTATCAAACAGGACCATGCAGGTGCTCGACTTCGAGCATGAACTATCGAAATATTATTCAATAAAATAATTCCAATTAAAATAATTGAGTTAATAAGAATTAATAAAGGATTTTTACTCTGCACAGGAAGCTTAAAAATTTTTACCTTTTTTTTGTCAACAAACTTAAGTAATTCACCCCCACTAGTTACAATAAATGACTCACAATTATTTTCAGGCAAATAATGGGCTATATCAAAGCAGCCTGTTTCCGCTCCTCCATATCCTAATTTAGGTATAACTTGTAAAACTTTTAAATTAGTTGCCATCTGATAAACTTATATATTATTAGACTAAATATATAAACGAAATGGCAAATTTCAGATATCATAAGATCTCAAAAACTAAGAAAATTAGATATATTTCTAAAATTTATAAAAATAGTTTGTCTATAGTTTTTCTGCATGGATTTATGTCTGATCTTGAGGGAGAGAAGCCTAAAGCACTACTAAATTTTGCTAAAAAAAATAAAATTAATTTCTTGGCACTTGAATATTCTGGGCATGGTAAATCTTCAGGAAAATTTATAAAAGGTAATATTTCAAAATGGAGTGATGAAACTTCCAAATTAGTTAAGAAATATTTAAAAAACTACAAAATAATATTTATAGGTTCAAGTATGGGTGCTTGGATTGCTTTAAAACAATTTAAAATTTTTAAAAATCAAATTGTTGGTTTTTTAGGAATTGGGTCAGCTCCTGAATTTTTAGAAAATATTATGTGGAAAAAATTTTCCAAAAAAATGAAAGAAGAAATAATTACAAAAGGGATTTATAATTTAAAACATGGAAATTATGAATATCCTATAACATATCAACTAATTAAAGATGGAAGAAAAAACAAAGTTTTAAATAAAAAAATTAATTTAAAAATTAAGGTTACTATGGTTCATGGAGAAAAAGATGAGGCTGTTAAGGTTTCTTATTCTAGAAAAGTTTTAAAGCTTTTTCCAAATGCAAAAAAAAAGTTAAATATAATCAAAAATGGTGATCACAGTTTGTCTAGTAATAAAGGTCTAAAGATAATACTTAAAGAGTTGAAACTATTAATCTAACTAACTTTTTTAATGCCTTTAAGAGTTATTGGGTTGTCTAGTTTATTTAACATTTCTTTAGGACAAACTTGAACAAAATTAATCAACTCCTCATCATAATTTTTAATTATATTTCTTGAAAATTCAGATCCTGTTTCTTTAGAATGCTCAGATATTAAATTCTTTAAAATTTCTTTCCAATAATCTGTTTCTACAGCTTGCCAAACAACTGACTCGGGATTTACTTTTTTTGTAAATTGATGCAATTTGTCATAAATAAAAGCCATACCGCCTGTCATTCCTGCTGCAAAATTATCTCCTACCTCTCCTAATATTACTACCATTCCACCAGTCATATATTCACAACCATTTGAATCACATCCCTCAATCACTGTTGTAGCTCCAGAATTTCTTACAGCAAATCTTTCTCCTGCTTGACCTGCTGCAAAAAGTTTGCCAGAAGTAGCACCATAAAGAACTGTATTTCCTAAAATTGTATTTTCATTAGAAACTAAATTACTTTCCTCTGGAAGTTTTATTGAAATTGTTGCACCTGATAAACCTTTTCCAACATAATCGTTAGCATCTCCCTTAAGAACTAATTTTAACCCTTTAGAGGAAAATGCTCCAAAAGATTGTCCAGCAGAGCCTTTAAAATTTAAAATTAAAAAATCATCATTAAGTTTTTCATATCCATATTTTTTATAGAGATGATGAGAGATTCTTGTTCCAACAGCTCTATGTGTATTTTGTATTGAATAAACCTTTTCAATTTTTTCTGAACAATCTAAAGACTTTTCTATTTCAGGCCAAATCTTTTGATCCAAAGTATCTGGAACGCTGTTTATTTCTGGAATATCACAATACCTTTTGTTATTTCCTGTATCAGCTTGAACAAATAATGGATTTAAATCTAAATCATCTAAATTTGGAGATCCTTTGCTAACCTGTCTTAATAGATCAGTTCTACCAATTATATCATTTAAAGATTTAAATCCTAGTTTTGCTAATATTTCTCGTACTTCAGTTCCAATAAATGTGAACAGATTGACTACCTTTTCAGGTGTACCAGTAAATTTTTCTCTCAATTTTTCATCTTGAGTGCAAACACCAACTGGACAGGTGTTCGAATGACATTGTCTTACCATAATGCAGCCCATTGCTACCAAGGCTGTTGTAGCAACACCATACTCTTCAGCTCCCATCATTGCTGCAATAACAACATCTCTTCCAGTTTTAATTCCTCCATCAGTTCTCAAAGTAACTTTGTGTCTTAGGTTATTTAAAGTCAAAACTTGATTAGCTTCGGTCAAACCCATTTCCCATGGTATTCCAACATATTTGACACTTGTTTGAGGTGTTGCTCCAGTTCCACCATTGTGTCCTGATATTAAAATTATATCTGCTTTAGCTTTAGCAACACCAGCTGCAATTGTTCCAACACCAGAGGAAGCAACTAGTTTTACTCCTATTCTTGCTTTAGGATTAATTTGTTTTAAATCATAAATTAATTGCGCAAGATCTTCTATTGAATAAATGTCATGATGTGGTGGAGGGGAGATTAATGTTACTCCTGGTGTAGAATGTCTAAGTCTTGCGATTTCCTTCGTAATCTTAAATCCTGGAAGCTGGCCGCCTTCTCCTGGTTTTGCACCTTGTGCAATTTTAATTTCAATTTCATTACAATTATTTAAGTAGTTAACTGTTACTCCAAATCTTGCTGAGGCTATTTGTTTTACTCTAGAGTTTGCGCTATCTCCATTTTCCAATACTTTAAATCTTTTTTCATCCTCTCCTCCTTCTCCGCTGCAAGAGGCACCTTTAATTCTATTCATTCCAGTAGCTAATGTTTCATGAGCTTCTTTTGACAAGGCACCATGTGACATGCTCCCACTTCCAAATCTTTTTAATATATTTGCTATAGGTTCAACTTCTGAAATATCAATTGATCCTTTTAGTTTTTTTGATCTAAAATCAATTAAATCTCTTAAATTTATTGGTGGTAGATTATAAATACCCTCTGCATATCTTTTATAAGCATCATAAGAATTAGAACCTACAGCACTTTGAAGTAAATGAATTAATTTTCCTTGATACTGATGAGTCTCTCCATTTTTTCTATATCTATAAATTCCACCTATAGGTAGAATTGTGTCACTACTTTCAAAAGCTTCTTTGTGTATTTCTCTAATTTTTTTTTCTATTCCTGTTAGTCCTATACCTGAAATTTTTGATACTACTCCAGGAAAATAGTCTGCAACAATTGTTCTACTTAAACCAACCGTCTCAAAATTACATCCTCCTCTATAAGAACTTAAAACAGAAATACCCATCTTAGACATTATTTTTAGAAGTCCTGCATTTACCGACTTAATATATCTTTCAATACATTCATCAAAACTAAATTTTCCAAACAATTTCTTTTCATGCCTTTGATATAAACTGTCAAAAGCTAGATATGGATTTACTGTAGTTGCACCAACTCCAATTAAAGTTGCAAAAGAGTGAGTATCCATTGCTTCTCCTGACTGGACATTGATAGAAACATACCCTCTCAATTTTTTTTCAATTAAAAATGAATTGATCGCACCAACTGCAAGCAACATCGGAATTGGAAGCTTCACGTTTGAAAGCTCTTTATCACTCAAAATTAATTGTGTAACTCCTTGTCTTACTGCTATTTCTGCGTCTTTTTGAAGTCTTTTTATAGACTGTTGCAAATTTTCATTTTCTGAGAAAGTACAATCAATTATGGAAGAATTTTTTCCAAAAAAATTAATGAATTTCTCAAATTGTGAATTTGATAAAATTGGACTGTTTAAAACGTAAATATTTTGCTTTGTTAGATTGTCAAAATTAAGGATATTTCCAAGATTTCCAAATCTAGTTTTTAGACTCATTACTTTATTTTCTCTTAAAGAGTCAATCGGAGGGTTTGTTACTTGACTAAAGTTTTGTCTAAAAAAATGATATAGAGGTCTGTATCTGTCTGATAATACCGCGAGAGGAGTATCATCTCCCATCGATCCTATAGCTTCTTTGGCATCCTCTGCCATCGGATGTAATATCAATTCTAAATCTTCTAAACTAATTCCAAATGCATATTGTCTTCTTCTTAATTCGTCTCCAGAATAAGAATTTTTCTCATCAGAAATTGTTAATTTTTCATCTAAGTCAATAATTTGAGAATTAAAATGTTTGTACTCTTTTGCTAGATAATCTTTAATTTGCTTATTTTTAAAAACTTTTCCTTTCTCAATTCTAACACCAATGATTTCTCCTGGTCCTAATCTACCCTTAGAAAGTATTCTTTTTTCATTAAGTTCAATCATGCCAGTCTCTGATCCTGCAAATAATAATTTATCTTTTGTAATTGCATATCTTAATGGTCGTAATCCATTTCTGTCATTAGCCGCAATTACCCATTCGTTATCTGTTCCTGCAATAGCTGCAGGACCATCCCATGGTTCCATTGTACTGTTTAAAAAATTAAACAATTGTTGGTGATCTTTAGGTAAAGTTTCATTTTTTTTAGACCACGCATCTGGAACCAACATTAACTTAGCTAGAGGTGCAGGCTGACCAGAAATATTGAGCAGTTCAAACACGTTATCTAGCGCAGCAGAATCTGAAGTACCTTGTTGAATTACTGGTTTTAAATTTTCTATATTTTCAAAAAGATTGCTATTCATTTCTTGTTCATGAACTTTCATCCAATTTTTATTTCCCCTGAATGTATTTATTTCACCATTATGAGCTATTGCTCTAAATGGTTGGGCTAAATTCCAACTTGGAGCCGTGTTCGTCGAAAATCTTTGATGAAAAATTGCAAATCTTGAAATAAATCTTTCATCTTTTAAATCTAAATAAAAATCTGAAATTGCCTCAGCTAAAAACATACCTTTGTAAATAATTGACTTAGAGCTTAATGAACAAATGTAAAAGTGATTTAAGGATTTTTTAAATGCCTCATTTTCTATTTTTCTTCTAGTTTCATATATTTTTCTTTCTAGATCTTTATTTGTAAGTTCTGGATCATATGATTTAAACAAAACCTGAATGATTTCAGGCATAGTCTGTAGTGCCTTTTCGCCTAATACGTTTGGATTAATTGGAACTTGTCTCCAACCATAAATACTAAAACCATTTTTTGTTAATTCACTCTCCACGATTGTTTTGCAGCTTTCTTGAGCTTCATAATCATTTCTAGGTAAAAAAATCATACCAACGCCTATTTCAGAGTTATCATGGGTATGACCAGTCACCTCTATTTTTTCGACAAAAAAAACTTTTGGAATTTCTACATGAATACCTGCACCATCTCCTGTTTTTCCATCTGCATCGACTGCACCTCTGTGCCAAACAGCTTTTAAAGCTTCAATACCATACTCAACAACTTTACGAGATTTTTTACCTTCAGTAGATGCAATAATTCCAACTCCACACGCATCATGCTCCATATCGTCAGAGTAAACATGATTTTGTTTTAATAATTCTTTATTCTTAATGTATTTTTTCACTAAGCTACTCTTCTCTCTTTTAAAGACTTATTTTCTAAATAATTTTTAATTGAAGTTGCGGCATCTCTTCCATCTTTGATCGCCCAAACCACTAAAGAAGCACCTCTAATTATATCACCCGCAGCAAATACACCTTTAATGTTGGTCTCCATAGTATCAAAATCAGCTTTAATTGTTCCCCATTTTGTAACTTGTAACTCATTTGCTTCAAACATTTTTGGTAAATCTTCAGGGTCAAAACCTAAAGCCTTTATAACCATATCAGCATTGATTTCATAACTTGAACCCTCCTGAACTTGTGGTTTCCTTCTTCCACTTTCGTCAGGATCACCAAGTTTGATTTGATCTACAACTAATTTTTCAATTTTATTTGTACCTTTAAATTCTTTTGGACTTGATAGCCAAACAAATTGCACTCCTTCTTCCTCAGCATTAGCAACCTCTCTGGCTGAACCAGGCATATTTTCTTTATCTCTTCTATATAAACATTTTACAGATTTTGCTTTTTGTCTGATAGAGGTCCTTACACAATCCATAGCAGTATCACCACCTCCAATTACAACAACGTCTTTACCTTCGGCGTTTAAAATTCCTTTGTCAAATAATTCAACTTCATCTCCTAAACCTTTTTTATTTGATGCAGTTAAAAAATCCATGGCTGGAAAAATATTATCCAAATCATTTCCCTTTAACTCAACTTCTCTTGCTTTATAAACTCCAGTTGCAATCAAAATTGCATCATGCTTTTTACGTAATTGATCTAAAGTTGCATCTTTACCAACCTCAAAATTTTGAACAAACTCTATTCCTCCATCTTTTAGAAGTTTCGTTCTTCTTTCAACAATTTCTTTTTCTAATTTAAAATTTGGAATTCCATATATTAACAAGCCACCTGCTCGATCGTATCGATCATAAACAGTAATTTTATATCCAATTTTTCTTAATTGCTCTGCAGCTGCTAATCCTGCTGGACCTGCTCCAATAATGCCTACACTTTGATTTTTTTCTTGGTTAACTTGAATTGGTTTCACCCAGCCTTGTTCCCAAGCATTATCAGTAATATATTTTTCTACTGAACCAATCGTTACAGTTCCATGACCAGATTGTTCAATTACACAATTTCCTTCACACAATCTGTCTTGAGGACATATTCTCCCACAAACTTCTGGCATATTATTTGTGCTTTGTGATAATTCATAGGCTTCTTTAAGTCTTCCTTCAGCAGTAAGCTTTAGCCAATCAGGTATATTGTTGCTTAAAGGGCAATGAACTTGACAAAAAGGAACTCCACATTGTGAGCATCTACTTGACTGCTCTTTAGCTTTTTCATTTATATATTCGTCGTAAATCTCGTTAAAATCTTGTTTTCTAGACCCAACTTCCCTTTTAGGTGGTGTTTGTTGACCTATTTTTACAAACTTTAACATTTTATCAGGCATAACAGATTCTTTATTTTTGACAAGTTATAGCTTGATTTTATTTAATAAAGTATAAAATAGGTCATAAATTATGACCTTAATTTGATGACTCTGCGCGAATTTCAACAATTTTCTAATAAATGCATACCTAATATGATCAAATCGAATTGTTTTAAATCCATATTTTATAAGCTACGAAGAAGCGATGTTTCAAAATATAATAGAAGTGTTAATCCTTTCATTAATACAAGGTATGTCAGAGTTCTTGCCAGTAAGTTCGTCAGCACATTTAATTCTGGTTTCGAGCTTGTATGAGTTTAAGTCTAATTCGTTGTTAATAGATATTAGTCTTCATTTAGGATCTTTGTTAGCAATAATTTATTTTTTTAGAGAAGAATTATTAGACGTTAAAAATAACAAAAGATTATTAAGTTTAATTATTCTTGGTTCTATTCCATTAATAGTTGTTGGATATATTTTATACTCTACAAATTTTATTTATGCTTTAAGAGATATAAAAGTAATTGCATGGACTACCCTTGTATTTGCAATAGTTTTATACATCGCAGATAAAAATAGATTTGATAAAAAAATTTCAACTAATTTAAATATTCAAACAATAATTTTCATTGGTCTTTTTCAAATTTTATCACTTGTACCAGGTGTAAGTAGAGCAGGTATTACCATAACAGCGGCTAGAATTTTAAAATTTAATAGACTTGACTCTAGTAAAATATCTTTTTTACTTTCTATTCCCGCACTTAGTGGAGCAAGCTTTTTGGGGTTGAAAGATATTGTAAATCAGCCTATTGAATTAAATTATTTGGTGTTTGTTGCAATAATATCATCTTTTGTATTGTCGTTTATGACGGTCAAATTTTTTTTAATTTATATAAATAAATTTTCTATGAATGCTTTTGTAATTTATAGAATAATAATAGCTTTAATTTTGTTTAGCTTAATTTATTAAGCATATCCTTTTTTCATTAAAGGAAGTAACTGAGATAATAGTACTCCACACAAAATGAAAAAACAGCCAAGTAAGTTATTAATATCTAAAATCTGACTCAATAGAAACCAAGCAGCTATTGTAGCAAACACTCCCTCAAGTGAAAAAATAATTGCTGCAGGTGCAGCTGAAATGTTTTTTTGCGCATAAATCTGTAATACAAATGCTAATCCTCCAGATAAAATTCCTGCATATAGTATTGAGTCTAATTCTTTTAATATATTTACTAATATAAATTCCTCGTAAACTAAACCAATAGCAAATGAAAATATTGAGACTATTAATGTTTGTACAGCACCTATAGTAAGTGGTAGATTATATTTTTTTACTATAATCCCCACAAAAATAATATGAGTGCTCCAAAAAAGTGCCCCTAAAATAACTAAACCGTCTCCAAGCCTAATTGTAGCATCATAAAAATTCGTTAATAAATACCCTCCTATTAAACATAAAATTACAGATGGCCATATACTCCAATGAATGGAAATTTTTCCAAACAAAAAAATTATAATCGGCACCATTGGAACATAGAAAATTGTAAAAAAAGCTGCATTAGCAACATCGGTATAAAGTAAAGCAACCTGTTGCAAACCAGACCCTAAAAAAAGAGACAAACCAATCAAAAAAGAGAAAATTACAAATGTTTTAAAATCAAACTTAAACTCAGATTTCATTTTTTTTACCTCAAATAGGAGTACCAGGGGGATAATAGCTAAAAAACCGATAAAAAATCGAGCCGCATTAAATGTAAAAGGTCCTATATTATCCATCCCAGTATCTTGGGCTATAAATGTTGTTCCCCAAATAAAAGTACACAGTAAAGCGCTGAGTAAAGAGATAGATTTTGTCATAAATAATTATACAGCTAACTTATAAGCGAAATTATTTCCTAAATTTTCTTTTAAATCGTTATTAAATCGAGCAGCTTCTGCTCCGTCAATAATTCTATGATCATAAGAAAGAGAAATTGGTAACATTGTTCTTATTTGAAAATTTCCATTTAAAAAAACTTGTTTTTTTTCTGACCTTCCAACACCCAAAATAGCTACTTCAGGATAATTTATAATTGGAGTAAAAAAAGATCCGCCAATTCCTCCTAGGCTTGTAATCGTCATCGACCCACCAAATAATTCCTTCTTATCTATTTTTAGATTTCTACAAAGTTCACTGACCTGTTTCAATTCTTTGCTAATAAATGAAATTTTTTTATTATTTGCATCTCTGATTTTTGGAACCATTAATCCATTTGGAGTATCGACTGCAATTCCAATATGGTAGTATTTTTTTAAAGTCATTTTTCCGCTTTCAATATCGTCTATTGAAGAATTAAAACTTGGAAACTTTTTTAAAGAAGCGACTAATGCTTTTATAATAAATGCCAAAGGAGTAATTTTTATTTTTTCTCCAGTATAAATATCTTTCAAAGAACTTCTAAAACTTTCCATTTCAGTTATATCTGCTTCATCATGATTAGTTACATGTGGAATGGTTGTCCAAGAATTTGTAAGATAAGTTGAAGCTAATTTTTTTACTCTTGGTATGTCTTTAATCTCAACTTTTCCAAAATCTGCATGATTATAATCATTCTTAATTTTACTTGGTTTGATTTCTTTTGCTTCATTATTGTTTATTGATTTTGAAGACACAAATTTTTTAATATCATCCTCTATTACTCTTCCGTCTTTTTCACTGCCTACAACTTGGTTGATATTAACACCTAGCTCTCTTGCAAATTTTCTAGCTTTTGGACTTGCTGAGGAAATATCTTTAATTTTTTTTTCGGATATAGAAACTTGTTCTGTTGTTTTTTTTGTTTCTACAATTGGTTTAGATTGTTTTTCAATTTTTGTCTCCTCTTTAATTTTACTTTCACTTAACAAACTTTCTAATATTAAAATTAAATCACCCTCTGAAACTTTATCGCCAACTTTTAATTTAAGAGATTTGACTTTTCCCTCAAAGTTTGATGGAATTTCAACGCTAGATTTATCACTCTCAATTGTTATTAATGGATCATTTTTTAATATATCTTGGCCTTCATTTACCAAAACTTCTATTACTTCTACGTCTGTGAAATCACCAATATTTGGAACCTTAATATCAATCTCTTTCATTTTATAATTTAGTGGGCATTGGCTTGTTGCCATCAATGTTATATTTTTTCATTGCTTCTTTTGCATGTTTTGAAGCTATAAGTTGCTCTTTCGCTAAAATACTTAATCCATATGCAACTATGTGCTCTTTATCCACTTCAAAGAATTTTCTTAAATTTTTTCTTGTATCACTCCTACCAAAACCATCAGCCCCCAGAGAGTAGAAACTTTTATTAGTATAAGGTCTAATTTGATCTGAATTCATTCTCATATAATCTGAAGCAGCCATAATTGGACCCTCTGTTTTACCTAAACATTGCTCAACAAAAGATATTTTTGGTTCTTTGTCTGGATTTAACAAATTATATCTCTCAACCTCCATTCCATCTTTTCTAAGTTCATTAAAACTAGTAACACTCCAGATCTCACTATCAATTTGATAATCTTTTTGCAAAATTTCAGCTGCCGAAATCATTTCTCGAAGTATTGTACCTGATCCAAGAAGTTGAATTTTAGTTTTTTTATGTTTGTTGAAATCTTTTATTTTGTACATTCCTTTTAATATTCCTTCTTCTGTATTTTTATCTTTTGGCATCTCTGGATGAGAGTAATTTTCATTCATTGTCGTAATATAATAAAAGACATTTTCTTTTTTCTCATGCATTCTTCTCAAACCTTCTCTAAAAATTACTGCTAGTTCATAATGAAATGTTGGATCATAAGTTACACAATTTGGAATAGTAGAAGCAATTAAATGACTATGACCATCCTGGTGTTGTAGACCTTCTCCAGCCAATGTTGTCCTTCCTGCGGTAGCGCCAATCAAAAAACCTCTGGCTTGACTGTCTCCAGCTGCCCAAGCAAGATCTCCAATTCTTTGAAAACCAAACATAGAATAAAAAGTGTAGATTGGAATCATTTCAATATCATGATTTGTGTAAGCTGTAGCTGCAGCAATCCATGAAGACATTGCACCTGCCTCATTAATTCCTTCCTCTAAAACTTGCCCACTTTTTTCTTCTCTATACGAACTTAGTTGAGCAGAGTCTTCTGGTTCATATTTTTGACCTTCGTGAGCATAAATTCCGATTTTTTGAAAAAATCCCTCCATCCCAAATGTTCTTGCTTCATCTGGAATTATAGGCACTAATCTTGGAGAGATATCTTTGTCTCGCATTAAATTAGTTAACATTCTTACGAGAGCCATTGTAGTAGACATTTCTTTTTCACCAGTTGATACTTTCATAAAACTAAAAATATCTTTTGAAGGTGCTTTAATAGGTTTTGCAAAAGTTGACCTCTCTGGCAAATATCCACCTAGTTTTATTCTTCTTTCTTTTAAATATTTAATTTCTTGAGATTTTTCATCTGGTCGAAAATATTCAATATTTCTAACTTGTTCGTCTGTTAAAGGTACATCAAAACGGTCTCTATAGTACAGTAAGTCGTCAACATCTAATTTTTTTGTTTGATGGGTTGTGTTCACACTTTCTCCAGATTTTCCCATTCCATATCCTTTAATAGTTTTAGCAATAATAACTGTTGGGCTGCCATGGTTTTTGATTGCTTTATCATATGCAGCAAAAACTTTATGTGGATCATGCCCACCTCTGTTTAGCCTCCAGATATCTTTATCTGAAAGACTTGAAACCATTTCTAAAGTTTCAGGATATTTTCCAAAGAATTTTTCTCTCACATAGGCGCCGTCTCTAGCTTTAGCTGCCTGGTATTCGCCATCAACTGTCTCATTCATAAGTTTAACTAAATGGCCTGATTTATCATTAGCAAGTAAAGAGTCCCAATAAGAGCCCCAAATTACTTTTATTACGTTCCAACCAGATCCTCTAAAACTTCCCTCAAGTTCTTGAATTATTTTTCCATTACCCCTAACAGGTCCATCTAGCCTTTGAAGATTACAATTAATAACAAAAATTAAATTATCTAATTTTTCTCTAGCTGCAAGACCTATAGCGCCCATTGACTCTGGCTCATCCATTTCTCCATCACCTAAGAACGCCCATACTTTTCTTCCCTCATCTTTTATCAATCCTCTATTAATTAAATATTTCATGTACCTTGCTTGGTAAATTGCCAACATAGGACCAAGCCCCATAGAAACTGTTGGGAATTGCCAGAACTTTGGCATTAACCATGGGTGTGGATATGAAGAAAGACCACCAGGTTTTACCTCTTGCCTGAAGCTATCTAATTGTTTTTCGTTTAATCTTCCCTCTAGATAAGCTCTTGCATACATTCCTGGAGCACTATGACCTTGAAAATAAATTAAATCTCCGCCAAACTTATTATTTTTTGCTCTCCAAAAATGATTCATTCCTACGTCGTATAAGGTAGCCGCTGAAGCAAATGTACCAATATGTCCCCCAAGTTCTGGAAACTTTTTGTTAGCTCTAACTACCATTGCTGCTGAATTCCATCTAATTAATGATCTAATTCGTCTCTCTATATTTTGATCTCCACTAGATTTTACTTCTGCCTCTGGAGGAATTGTATTTATGTATGGAGTATTTTGTGTATAAGGGATATTTGCGCCTTCTCGATAAGCCTTATTTATTAATTCTTTAATTAAGAAGTGGGCTCTTTGATTTCCATCTTTTGAAATTACTGCAGATAATGACTCTAACCAATCTTGTGTTTCAGGAGGATCAATATCATTGCCGTTCACCACTTGAATTGTAGATTGTTTTTTTTCAGAAACAGTTTGTTTTATCTTTATCTCTTTATCTTTTTTATCTGCAATTGCTAACTCCGCTTGTTTAATTATATTCTCTGTATCTTTTGGAAGATCATTTTCAAGTAATGTCTTGGATGAAGGTGAATAATTTAATATCAGGTCTCCTTTTGAAACTTTATCCCCAACTTTTATTTTAACACTTTCTACTTTTCCATCACTTGTTGAGGGGATTTCGACACTAGATTTGTCACTTTCAATTGTAATTAAGGGATCGTTTTTCTTAATCTGGTCGCCTGATCCTACAAGTATCTCAATGACTTCAACATTCTCAAATTCACCAATATCAGGAACAAGTAATTTTTCGCTCATTTTACAACGCTTTATATACCCAAAAAAAAGTATATTTAATGTTATTTTAGCACATTAATTAGTTTTTTTCTGCAAAGCTGTATTTTTATTTAACAAAAATTGCTAATAAGAACAAAAAATAGCATAACTTAGCTATATTTAAAAACTTTAAAAATGAGGACCGCTGGCCAAATTGGATAAGGCACTCGGCTACGAACCGGGAGATTCCAGATTCGAGTTCTGGGCGGTCCACCAAAAAAGGAATGATATGTTTGATTGGTTTCTAAAAGCATCGCTACAAAAATCAGTAATTTATTTTTTTATAATTATTTTGGTAATGTTAGTAATATTAACCTATCTACTTTAAATTCTAATGAGCAATAATTTTGAACAGATAAGTATTAAACCTGGTTTTATGAAATACAATGGCGGTATTTTATTTAGAACTATTTCTGATACAGAATATGAATTTAAATCTTTAATAACGAAAAATCATTTAAACGCTATAGGTATAACTCACGGTGGATATTTATCAGCATTGATTGACTCAGGCGCAGGTACAGCCGCACATAGAGCGGCTGGTAAAGTGCCCTGTGTTACTATTTCTTTAGACATTAAATTTATAGGTATTTCAAAAGAGGGGGATGAAATAGTAGGTGTAGCAAGAATTTTAAAAAAAACTAAAACACTTATTTTTTTATTTTGTGAGCTAAGATGTAAAAAAAAAATTATAACGTCGGCTTCAGGTATTTGGAAAATATTGAACAAGTAAAATGAGAACTTCTTACCTTCCGATTCGATCACGTTTTAGTCTATTTTTGTTCTATAGTGGTAACAATATCTGGTAGTAAAAAAAAAAAAGATACTAAACATAGAAATGAAAAAAAATAAAATTACTGCTGTTCTTGGTCCAACAAATACAGGTAAAACCCATCTTGCAATAGAAACTATGCTTTCCTTTGAAACTGGAATGATTGGTTTTCCATTAAGATTATTGGCAAGAGAGGTATACGACAAAGTATTAAAAAAGATTGGTACTGATAAAGTCGCACTTATTACTGGAGAGGAAAAAATTATTCCATCTAATGCAAAATATTTTCTATGCACTGTAGAATCGATGCCAATTGATAAATATTTAGAATTTGTTGCAGTAGATGAAATACAAATGTGTGCTGATCATGAAAGAGGACATATTTTTACAGATAGACTCCTTAATATAAGGGGAGAAAAACTTACGATGCTAATGGGGTCTAGCACTATAAAAAACATTATTACAAAATTAGATGGTGATATCGAATTTATAAACAGAGATAGATTATCAAAACTCACTTATGCTGGTCATAAAAAAATTTCTAGAATAAACAGAAAAACTGCAATTATAGCGTTTTCTGCTGAAGAAGTTTATGCAATAGCTGAGCTAATAAGGAGACAAAAGGGTGGTGCGGCTATTGTAATGGGATCGCTTAGCCCTAAAACAAGAAATGCACAAGTACAACTATATCAATCTGGAGATGTTGATTTCCTAGTTGCAACTGATGCAATTGGAATGGGTATTAACATGGATTTAGAACATGTTTACTTTTCCAACCTTAAAAAATTTGATGGAAAAAAATTAAGAAGACTTAATCTTTCTGAAATAGGGCAAATTGCTGGAAGAGCTGGAAGATATTTAAATGATGGTAGTTTTGGTATTACTGGAGAATGTAAAGAGATAGCATCTGAAGATGTAGAGCTTTTAGAAAATCATAAGTTTGAAGAGATAAGAACTTTATTTTGGAGAAACTCAAATTTAAATTTTAATAATTCTTTAAGTTTAATAAAAAGTTTAGATGAAAAACCTCATATGGATTGGTTAAGAAAAATACATGAATGTGAGGATGAAAAAGCACTTAAATATTTTTTAAAAGATGATAGCTATGTAAATTTAGAATTTAATACTAAAACTCTAACTCTGTTATGGGAATGTTGTCAAATCCCTGATTTTGTAAAAAAAACTTATGGTAACCATTATGAAGTCATTGGTAGTGTTTTTAAATTTTTAAATAGTAATAAGGGAGTGATTTCTAACGATTATATGAGATTACAGCTGATGAAACTTGATAAATTAGATGGAAATGTTGACTCTTTGTCGAATAGAATTGCAAATGTCAGGACTTGGTCTTATGTTTCAAATAAAAATAATTGGGTTGAAAATCAAAATTACTGGATAGAGAAAACTAAATATTTAGAAGACAAACTTTCTGATAGGCTTCATGAAGAACTTACCAAAACATTTATTGATAAAAGAGCAAGCGTTCTTGCTCGAGGCTTAAAACAAGATATGGAATTTAAAACAGAAATATTAGAAAATAATGATGTAATGATTGATGAACAGTTTATTGGAAAAATTAATGGTTTAAAATTAGAATTGGATTTAAAAAAAGGTGCTTTAGAAACCGATATTAAATCATTAAAGAAAGCTGCTAGACAATCTATTGGTCCAGAGCTCGAAAAAAGAATAAATTCGATAATAGAAACAGGTTTAATTGAATTGAACGATGATTTTAAAATTTATTGGCATAATTTTCCAATTGCTAAACTTTCTGTTGGTACAGATTATTTAAATCCTTATTTTAATTTAATAATAGATGACATAATTGAACAAGATCCTAAACAAAAATTAAGTGATTATATTTCCAGATGGATTCAAACGAAAATCAATGAAGTTCTAAAAAGTCTTATTGACTTAAAAAATATTAAAGAAAAAAATCCATCGATAAAAGCTTTAGCATATCAACTTTATGAAAATAATGGAGTTTTAAAAAGAGATCAGGTATCTGAATACTTAAAAAATTTAGGACAGAATGAGAGAAAAATTCTTAGAGAATTAGGTGTAAAATTTGGAAGGTACCATGTATTTCTTCATCAGCTAATTAAACCTGAAGCTGTTTCTTTGAGAACTCTTTTGTGGAAAAATTTTCACCAAAAGTTTCATAATTTAAAACCTCCCACATTCGGTCTTAATTTTATAGACAGAAAAGACTTAAAAAATAAAAACTTCATGCTTTTATGTGGTTTTGAGAAATTTGACGCATTTTTTGTTAGAATAGATATTCTAGAAAGGTTGTTCATGTTAATTATTAATTCAAATTCAAAAGAAAAAAGTGATATTAAGGTGGTGCCTGAAATGTTAAATCTTTTAGGATGCAGTAAAGAAAACTTTAAAAAACTCTTAATAAAAATGGATTACAAAGTATTTGAAAAAGAAAATGAAACATTTTTTAAATACAGTCCAATTAAAAAGTTAAAAAAAACTTCAATTAAAAAAGTTGCAAAAGAAAATCCTTTTAAAGTTTTGAAAAATTTAAATCTTAGATAATCATAATGTTTTTTAATGAGAAAGATAAAAAAGTAGACGATAGCTTTCTAATTAAAGTGGGGGCTTTACTAATTCATACAGCTAAAATCGATGAAGACTATACTGAAAACGAAGAAGAAATAATTAAGAAGACACTTCTAGAATTGGGAGTTAAAAAAGAGAAACTTTCCTACACAATCAAAGAAGCAAAAATTATTGAGGAAAATTCAAATCAAATACTAGAATTTACTAGAGAAGTTAAAAATTTATCTAAAACAGATAAAATAAAAATAATAGAAGCACTTTGGGCTATAATTTATTCAAATAAAGACGCTGATTTATATGAGACTAATTTAATGAGAAGACTTGCTGGATTACTTTATATAGATAGCAAAGTTATGGGAGATATTAAAAACAAAATGAAAAATGAAAAATTGTAATGACTTATATTGTTAATGACAAATGTATCAAATGTAAATTAACTGACTGTGTTGATGTATGTCCAGTTGATTGCTTTTATGAAGGAAAAAATATGCTTGTAATTAAACCGGATGAGTGTATAGATTGTGGCGTTTGCGAGCCAGAATGTCCTGTTGATGCCATTAAAGCTGATACGGAACCTGGAAGTGAAATATGGTTAGAAGTTAATAAAAAATATTCCGAAATCTGGCCAAATATAACTGAAAAAAAAGATCCTCCATCGGATCACAAAAAATTTAAAGATGAGCAAAATAAGTACGAAAAATATTTTAAAGAAAATCTTTAATAGAAAAATAGAAAAAAAAGTGAAAAAAAAAGTTACTAAAAATGTTATTAAAAAAAAAATTGTTAGAAAAAAAGCTAAAGAAATAAAAAAATTAATTAATAAAAAAGTTAAAAAAGTTAAAAAAGTTAAGAATAAAGTACCTCTTAAATCTAAAAAAATAAAAACAAATAAAAAAATAGTAACAACACCAACTGAACAAAAAGTTGAAAATCTTAGAATTTCAAAAACTAACGAAGTAAAACCAGAAATAAAGAAAGTTAAAAAGCAAGAAACTGAAAAAAGAGAGTATAAAGTTAAAGATTATGTTGTTTATCCTAAACATGGTGTTGGACAAATTACAGAGTTTAAAAAAATAAACATAGGTGGAATTGATGTTGAAACCTATGTGATAAAATTTGAAAAAGATAAAGCAAATGGGATGGTGCCTGTGAATAAACAAACTCATTTAAGACCTCTAGCAACTATTAATCAGGTTAACAAATGTATTTCAATTCTTAAAAGCAAACCAAAAATTAAAAGATCAATGTGGAGTAGACGCGCTCAAGAATATGAGGCAAAAATTTCTTCAGGAAAAATTTATGAATTAGCAGAGGTAGTCAGAGATTTAAATAAAGGCGACGATTTAATGGTAGATCAGTCCTATAGTGAAAGACAGCTATTTGAAAAGGCTTACGAAAGGATTTTATCCGAATTTCAAATCATTTTAAATTTATCGTTAGAGGACACTCAAAAAAAATTGGATAAGGCACTAAAAAGAAATATGGGCAGCCAAGCACAACCTACACCCATAGCTTCTAAAACAGCTAACAATGATTTAACAGTAGAGGAACCAATTTCAGATACCGACGAACCTATTGAGGAATAAAAAAAAACGCCTCTCATTTAAAATGTAATGAGAAGCGTTTTTTGTAAAGAATACTAAGTTACTATTTTCTTCTTCTTTTTTTTGCTTTTTTCTTAGCTTTTTTCTTAGCTTTTTTCTTAGTTTTCTTTGCTGCTTTTTTTCTTTTCTTAGGCATCTTTAGCTCCCTTTTTAGTTAAACGAATCAAAATGATTCGTTATTGCTTTATTTTTATTTTTTTATGTAAGTTATGTCAAACCTTTAATTTAAACATTAAATTTAAAAATTATTTTTTTATTTATTATTTTTTTTAATTTAAAATCTTTTAATTAAGTTAATGTTTATGCGATTAATAAACCCTTTTATAAAATAATTTAATACAGGTTTTCTAATTGATTTTTATATTTTTGAATAATTTTATATCTTTTTAATTTTAATGTTGGAGTTATCAATCCATTTTCAATTGTAAATTGATCTTTAATAACAATAAATTTTTTTATTTTTTCTATTTTTGATAAGTTTTTATTTACTATTTCTAATTCTTTTAAAACAATTTCATTAGATACATTAGAATTTTCTTTATTTAAAACTAACAAGGCAACCAAATATGGTTTATTGTCCCCGTACACTAAAGTTTGCTCAACAAAATTTATTTTTAATAAATCATTTTCAATTTTTATTGGTGAAATGTTGTCACCTCCAGGGGTAATTAAAATATCTTTTTTTCTATCAGTTATTTTTAAATATTTATTTTCAAAATGACCGATATCCCCAGTATATAACCATCCATCTTTTAAAACTTTTTTAGTTTCATTATCATTGTTCCAATAACCTATCATCACATTTTCACCCTTAACCAAAATCTCACCGTCACCAGCTATTTTTACTTCATTTGCAGCAAAAGCGGGTCCAACAGTATCAATTCTTATGTCATCTTTAGGATTGCAGCTGACGACTGGAGAGGTCTCCGTTAAACCATATCCTTGTAGTGTGGGTAATCCTATCGCATTTAAAAATACTCCCACTTCCTTGTCTAATGCTCCACCGCCAGAAATAAATAACTTTAGAGAGCCACCAAATTGGGCTTTTATTTTTTTTCTAACTGTTTTTTCACAAATAATATTTTGTACTTTTTCCAAATTGGATAGTTTTTTTTTAAATAAAATCTTTTCACCAAGAAAAAGCATTTTATTAATAAGATATTTTTTTATACCTTTTGTTTTGTTAAAAGTCGTATTTATTTTTTGATACAAATTTTGATAAAATCTTGGAACAGCAGTCATAATATCAGGGTTACACTCACCCATATTTTTTATTAGCTTATCTATACTTTCAGCATAAAAAACCTTAGCACCTAGTGCTATCTGAACAAATTGAACTGTATGCTCATATGAGTGTGATAAAGGTAACCAAGTTAGAAAATTAACTTTTTTTGAAATAAAATCTTTAAGTAAAAATAAAGCGCCTTCACAATTACTTAATATTCCTCCATGACTTAACATAACACCTTTGGGATTTCCTTGTGTACCTGAAGTATAAATTATACAGGCCAAATCTTTTCTGGAAATATCTAAGTTTAAAAAATTTTTTTCTTGGTATTTTTCTTTTTTAAAAATATTTTTAATACAAATAACATCTAAGGAATCTTTGATCTCATCAAAAGATAATATTTTTTTTATGAAAGGTTTAGATTTAACTATATTTTTAATTTTATTATATTGAATATCATCTGAAACGATTACAACAGCTGGATTACAATCATCAATTAAATATTCGAAATCTCTTTCAACATAAGTTGTGTATGCCGGTACAGTTACACCTTTTGCAAGCATTATTGCTAAATCAGTAATCATCCATTCTGGTCTATTTTCTGAAATTAACAAACAACGATCGTTCTTCTCTATAAATGAACTTAATTCTCCAGATAATTTTAGAATATTTAGATATGTTTCTTTCCAAGTAAATTCATTTTCTGAATTTTTTAATGATTTCAAAAATATTTGATCAGGCTTCTCTTTTAAATATTGCTTATAAAAAAGTTCTAAGAGATTATTCTGTTTATTTATTTCCATATCTTTTGGTGGGCGAAGAGAGAATCGAACTCTCACTTCTTGCGAAACACGATTTTGAGTCGTGCGCGTCTACCAGTTCCGCCATTCGCCCGCTAATTTGAATTAAATTATATTTAAATAGTATAAGAACTAAAATTATATTAAAACCAAAAAATGTTTCAAACTCTTTACAGGAAATGTTTAGATTTAGCATCACATAAGAGCTCAAACTTTTATTTGGGTTTAGTTTCGTTTATTGAAAGTTCTTTTTTTCCCATACCACCAGACGTTATGATTGTGCCTATGGTCATTGCAAAGAAAAAAAATTACATCAAAATATTTTTGATAGCATCCATTTTTTCAGTTTTAGGAGGTATTTTTGGATACTTCCTGGGATCCTTTTTTTATGATCTATCTTTCAGTGTGATCGAATTTTATGGATATGAAAATAAAGTTGAAAAGTTAAAATATAATCTATCTATTGGACAAGGGTTTCTAGCGTGGCTAAGTATACTTTTTTTAGCAGGTTTTACTCCTTTGCCTTATAAAGCTTTCACAATTGCTAGTGGATTAATTGGTTTTAATCTGTTCATATTTATCCTTATAAGCCTTATCTCTAGAAGTCTTAGGTTTTTTATTATTTCTTACTTGTCGTTTAAATTTGGACATTTATTTACTGATTTTATGAACAGATATGGATCAAAATGGTTTACCATTTTGGGGATATTACTTGTTATTATATTTTTAATAATATTTTTATTTTATAAATTTAATGTTTAACCTCAGCAAAAAAAACTTATTTACAGGTATATTTTTAATAAGCTTTATTGCATTAATATCTGCATATTTCATAGAATACATTCTTGGTCACCAACCTTGTAATCTTTGTGTATATGAAAGGATCCCATATTTTTTAGCAATCTTAATTGTATTAATAAATTATAAATATAATAAACTAGAAAAGTATCTAATTCTCTCATTGGCTATAATTTTTTTAATAGCAACAATATTGTCTTTATATCACTTAGGAATTGAACAAGGTTTTATAGAAGAGTCTTTACTTTGCGATCTTGAAAAGGGAGCGAATATTGTTGATAAAGATGAGATATTAAAGCAATTACAACAAAAAAGCATAAGTTGCAAAGATGTAACATTCAAAGTTTTTGGATTATCACTTACAAACTATAATATTATAATATCTTTATTACTAACTATTGGTTTAACAAAAATTTACTTTGGATATGAAAAGAATAGATAAAAAAAAAATTGAGGAATTTATAAGAGTGGATCACGCTGGTGAAAGAGGTGCTGTAAAAATTTATGAAGGTCAATTACTTGCTTTAAATACATTTGTAAAAAATGATAAATTAAAAGAAACTATTGAAGAAATGAAAATTCATGAAAAAGAACATCGTGATTTTTTTGAAAAGGAAATAAAAAAGAGAAATATAGCTCCTACGAAATTTTTACCTCTTTGGGATTTGTTAGGTGTAAGTTTAGGTTTTGGATCTACTTTATTGGGTAAAAAAGCTGCAATGCTTTGTACTGCTTCTGTTGAAGAAGTTATTGATGAACATTATTTAAATCAGATTAACCAACTTGACAATAGTGAAAAAACGTTAAAGAAAAAAATTATCAAATTCAGAGAAGATGAGCTAAATCATAAAGATATAGCTTATGAAAAAGGCGCAACCAAAAAAGGACCTTACTTAATTTTAGATAAATTAATAAAAACTGGATCTAAAATTGCAATAAATATATCTGAAAAAATTTAAGCTTCTAGTTCAACGTCCCAATATAGATAGTCCATCCAACTTTTATGAAGAAAGTTTGGGGGAAAATTTTTTCCATTTTTATGTAAATCTTCTGTTGAGGGTCTATAAGGATACTGATGCAATTTCATTCCTGAATTTTTTAATAATTTTCCACCCTTTCTTACATTACATGCAGAACACGCAGTAACTACATTATCCCAGTTAGTCTCGCCACCTTTTGACCTTGGAAGTAAATGATCAAAAGTAAGTTCCTCATCACTACCACAATATTGGCAAGAAAATTTATCTCTTAAAAAAACATTAAACCTTGTAAAACTAGGTTTTGACTGAGGAACAATATAATCTTTAAGAGCAATAACACTTGGTAATTGCATATTAAAAGAAGGACTTCGAATAATTCTTTCATAGTTACTAACTATAATCACTCTATCTAAAAACACTGATTTAACTGTGTCTTGCCATGACCATAATGATAAAGGATAATAACTTAACGGTCTGTAATCAGCATTTAAGACTAATGCAGGACATTTTTCTAATGAAACATTTTGTTCAATAAAATTATTCATTAATTAATTTTAACTTAGTTGATCTACTTAATCAACATTAAGAGATATTAAAGTTTCTTTAAGATATAATTCAGTGCTGTGCTAGAAGCTTGTATAGGAATGTGATGATCACAATTTTTAATTAAAAGTGTATCAACTTTAACATTATTTCTTATCAAAAAGTCTTTAGCTTCTAGTAAGTTGATTGATGGGACAATTTGATCAGTATCACCGTGGATAAGTAAAGTTTCAGTTTTATTTTTGATTCTATTTTTTAAGTTATCCTTATTAATAATTTTTCCAGAAAAACCAACTATACAAGAAAATTTTTCATCTGATGTTAAGCCAACATTTAAAGACATCATACAACCTTGACTAAAACCAGATAAACATATGTCTTTATTTGATAAATCAAATTCTAATTTAACTTCCTCTATAAATTTTTTAATTATATTCTCAGCTTTAATTGATTGCTCCAATATATAAGATGGTTCTTCTTTGCTAAGATCAAACCATTGATATCCCGAAGGGTTCATAGCACATGTCTCATGTCCATTTGGACATATAAAAACTGTATTTGGCATATGTCTTTTCCAATTTAATGAGAGCATACTAATATCTTTTCCATCACCACCATATCCATGTAATAAAATAATTGCTTTTTTTATTTCAATTCCATTTTCAGGTTTAATAATCACAGAGTTAAGGCAAAATGTCATAGTTAATTAATTAAGTGTTTTATTTTTAAAAACAATCTACAATACAAAAATGTTATCAGGAATTATAGTTAAAGTTCTATCGATTGCTCTTTTAATTGCAGTGGGTGTCGTCCTGATATTAGGTATAGGAACTCTTTTCAAGGGTGGAGAGACAAGCAAAAAATATTCAAATAAGTTAATGCAAATGAGAGTCATTTTGCAATTTATTGCTATAATTGCTTTGGTCGCTTTTGCTTATTTTTTTAAAGATTAAATTAAATTTTTTAGCCAGTTGATAAAATTTTCATCATCAAAATTTATTGAACCAATGATCCTAGCAAATTCTTCTCCTTTAGAATTTAAAAGTATGGTAGTTGGAAGCCCTCTTAAAGAAAAAGTTTTTGCTAGAGTTGATGGATTATCAAAATAAGGCTCTAAATTATTTATATCTAATTCAGTAAAAAAACTTTTAACCTTTTTTAGATTTTCTTTACCAATATTAATCGGATATATTTTTAAATTCTTCAGCTTTTGATTTGCTTGTAACCTGTTTAAAGAAGGCATTTCCTCTTTACATGGTTCACACCAAGTTGCCCAAAAATTTAATATTATTACCTTACTATCTAAATTTTGAATATTAATTTCTTCATCTGCATCATCTAAAAAAATAACATTATCGTATATTTTTGGGATTTTATGTACTACAAGATTTTTTAAATCTGGTAATTCGTTTCCAAGAGCGTTTGTGATTAAAAAGGTAAATAATATTAAAATTCTCATATTAAATAGGTATAATTAAATATCATGGCAAAAAATAAAAACAACCAGGCAATATGGAACACACGTATTAAAAAAAATTCATCAAGCTTGTTTCAAAAAGTTGGTAATTCTTTAGATATTGATAAAAGACTTTACAAAGAAGATATCAAAGGATCAATTGTCCACGTTGAAATGCTTTTTAAACAAAAAATTATCTCGTTTAAAATTAAAAATAAAATTGTTTATGGTCTGAATAAAATTGAAAGAGAAATTTCTAGTAATAAATTTGAGTTCAATAAAAAATACGAAGATATCCATATGAATATTGAAAAAAGACTTTTTCAAATTATTGGTGAAGAGGCTGGGTATGTCCATACAGCTAGATCAAGAAATGATCAGGTAATAACTGATTTTAAATTGTGGTTAAAATCTGCAACTAAAGAAATAAATAACAATCTTGATAAAGTGATTAAAAGTTCTGTAAAATTAGCTGAAAAAAATATTCAGACTATTATGCCTGGTTTTACTCATTTAAAAAACGCTCAAGCAATTTCATTTGCACATTATCTAATGGCTTATGTTGAAATTTTTAATAGAGATAAAAAAAGATTTTCTAATAATATAGAAAGTTTAGATGAAAATCCTCTTGGTGTTGCTGCTTTATCTGGGACATCATTTAACATAGACAGAAATTATACAACCAAAAAACTTGGTTTTAAAAAACCTACAAACAATTCTATTGATACAGTTTCAGACAGAGATTTTGTGCTTGATTTTCTTTATAGCATATCAGTATGCTCTATGCATATTTCGAGAATTGCAGAAGAGTTGATTATTTGGAACTCAGATGGATTTAATTTAATTAATTTGTCAGACAAAGTTGTAACTGGATCTTCGATTATGCCTCAAAAAAAGAATCCCGATCCTTTAGAGTATCTAAGAGGTAAGTCCGGAAGTACTTATGGAAATCTATTTTCTATGCTAACTATTTTAAAAGGATTACCATTATCTTACTTTAAAGATTTACAGGACGATAAGGAGATAGTGTTTAATTCAAACGATACACTTATAAATTGTCTAAAAATTTTTGATGAGGTATTAAAAAATTGTAGTTCAAATAAAAAAAAAATGCTTGAACTCGCAAATAATGGATATATTACTGCAACAGACTTAGCTGACTATCTTGTTAAAAATCATTCAATGTCATTTAGAAAAGCTTACCAGAAAACCTCAGCTATAGTTAATTTAGCAGAAAAAACAAAAAAAAATTTAGATGAACTATCATTAGATCAACTTAAAAAAGTTGAGCCTAAACTTACAGAAGATGTTTTAAAAGTGTTTGATTTAAACAATTCTGTCAATTCAAAAAAATCTTTTGGGGGAACATCTTTTGATAATATTAAAAAGATGATAATGAAATATAAAAAATAAATATGATCAGAAAAATTACCTTAGCTTTGATATTATTTTGCATATTAATCTCTTGTGGGAAAAAAAGTGATCCTGAATATAAAGAGTCTACAATAAAAAAAAATATGCAATTACTTTCAATTAATAAAGCTTAATGAAATATAAGAATAAACAATTAACAACAGAAAATATCAATTTTCAAAGTTTAGCAAAAAAATTTGGCACACCTGCTTACTGTTATTCATACTCAAAATTAGAAGAAAACATAAATAATTTTAAAGAAAATTTTAAATCTTTTTCTCCATTAATATGCTTTTCGGTAAAATCGAATACTAATCTAAATATAATTAAAGAAATTAAGAAATTTGGTTTAGGAGCTGATGTTGTTTCAAAAGGAGAGCTTATGCTGGCTTTAAAAGCAGGAGTGAATCCAAGTAAAATAGTATTTTCAGGAGTTGGTAAAACTAGTGAAGAAATAAGTTTTGCTATTGAAAAAAAAATACTACTTATTAATGCTGAGTCAAAAAGTGAAATTAAAGAAATTAATAAAATTGCGAAACGAAAAAAAAAAATAGTACAAGTTGGTATAAGACTAAACCCAAATACTGACGCTAAAACCCTTAAACAAATTTCTACTGGTAAAAGTGAAAATAAATTTGGAGTTAATAGTAAAAAGTTTTATGAACTCATAAAATACTGTAAAAATTCCAAAAATATCAGTCTGCAATGTTTAAGTGTTCATATAGGTAGTCAAATATTAGATTATAAGCCATATGAAAGAATGCTAAAAGCTGTAAGTAATATAATTAATAAAACCAAATACAAATTTAAATTCGTCGATTTAGGTGGAGGCATGGGAATTTCTTACAGTGATAAAATTAAAAAGCTTAATTATAAAAAATATAATTCAGCAATTAGAAATTTTTTAAAAAAACATGACACAAAAATAATTTTTGAACCAGGTAGATCAATAATTGGTAATACAGGAACTCTGATATCTAAAATAATTTACATCAAAGATGGTGGTGCTAAAAAATTTGTTATTTTAGATGCCGCAATGAATGATCTTATGAGACCAGCTCTATACGGAGCAGTTCATAAAATATTACCAGTAAATAAATCAAAAAATGTCTCAAAAAATATTTATGAATTCGTTGGTCCTATTTGTGAAAGTACAGATAAATTTGTAACTTTAAAAAAATTTCAAAAACTAAAAGAAAAAGATTTTATAGCCATATGTGATGTGGGTGCATATGGGATGTCTCTAAGCTCTAATTATAATCTTAGACCAAAACCTGTTGAATTACTGATAAAAGGAAGAACAATTAAAATAATTAAAAATAGACAAAAGCATACAGACTTAATTTAGCTTTTGATAAAAATGATCAGAAATATATTATTTTCAATATTTTTTTTTGTAGGAATAATTATAATTTCAATAATATTTTTACCTGCATTAATTTTGCCAAAAAAAATTACTTTACTGGGGGGAAAATTGATGGGTTATTGGGCAGGGTTTTGTCTAAGAGTTTTTCTATCAGTAAAAATAGTAATTAAAGGTAAAGAAAACATTATAACTGACCAAAAATTTTTTATTGCTGCCTCTCACCAATCTATGTTTGAAACATTTTACCTACAAACTGTTTTCAATTCACCAGTATTTATTTTAAAAAAAGAGTTATTACGAATTCCAATCTTTGGGTGGTACTTAAAGAAAATTGGATCTATCTCTATAAATAGAAACAAGATAAGTAGAGACAATTTAGGATTTTTTGAGGATATTTTAAAAACAGTAAATAATAGCGATAGACCGTTGATAATTTTTCCTCAAGGAACAAGGGTTTTACCTGAAGAACGTCCTTCTTTTAAAAAAGGGGCTACAAGAATTTATGAAAAACTAAATATGGTCTGCCAACCCGTCGCTGTTAATTCTGGTTATGTATGGCCAAAAAAAGGTAAAAAAAATAGTCATAAAACAATAACTGTTTCCATTTTAACACCTATTAATGCTGGAATGGATAAAGAAAATTTTTTACAGATTTTAGAAAGTAAAATTTATAATGAACTCAACTTATTAAGTTAGCCTTTCATTGGCATAACAACATATATACTGTCAAAGTCACCTGGATCTTTTATTAGAGCTGGAGAACCTGTATCATTAAAAAATATTTCTACTTTTTCTCCATTTAATTGAGAAGCTACGTCTATCAAATATCTTGAATTAAAACTAATTTCTAAATCATGCTCAAATTTTGCACTTAACGTCTCCTTTCCGTCACCACTGTTAGCATTATTTACAGATAAGTTCAGAGTATCTTTTGTTAAACTAAATTTTACTCCATCTTTTTTATCTAATGATACGGATGCTACTCTATCAACAGAACTAAGAAATAATTTCAAATCTATCTCTAGTTTTTTTTGATTATTTTTAGGAATCACCTGAATATAATTAGGAAATTTACCATCAATAAGTTTAGATATTAATATGCTGTTGTTTAATTCAAATTTAATTTTAGATTTAACATTTGAAACTTTTACGTCACCATCATAGCTATCCAAAAGAGAGCATAGCTGAAAAATTGTTTTTTTTGGTAATATTATTGGATCAAAATCGATTTTTTCATCTAATCTAATTTTAGAAATTGACATTCGATGACTGTCAGTTGCTACAGCTGTAAGATAATTTTTATCTTCTACCTCAGTTTGATGAAAATAAATTCCACTTAAATAATGTCTAGTTTCGTCATTAGAAACTGAGAATTTGCATTTATTTAGTAATTTCAAAAGTTGTTTAGATTTTATAATAAATTCATTTTGATTAAAATTTTCGTCTGTAAGTGGAAACTCTGAAGGACTGATACAATTTAAATTAAAAATTGATTTTTCCGATTCTAGATGAAGTTTATTTGGGTCATTTAAAGTTAAATTAATTTTTTTTCCAGAAGATAGTTTTCTTACAATATCATATATCGTTGATGACACTGTTGTGGTTTTTCCTTCCTCCAATACTTCCACATTATTTATTTTATGAATAAAAATTAAATCTAAGTCTGTAGCTGTTATTATTAAGTTTGAATTATTTGCATCTATTAAAATATTTGACAAAATGGCTAAAGTACTTCTCTTTTCAATAACTCCCTGACAATAATTAAGTGCTTGTTGGAGGTCTTGTTGATTGACGTTAAATTTCATTATCTTTATTATTATATAATATTTGATTTTTTAATTTACTAATATTGTCAACCATCTCAGGGTCCTTTTCTTTAATTTTTTCGATAGTTTTAACTGAGTGAATTATTGTAGTGTGATCTCTATTTGAAAACTCTCTACCAATTTCAGGCAATGATTTTGAAGTAAGAATTTTAGTTAAATATATTGCAGTTTGTCTAGGTCTAACTAAATATCTTGATCTTCTTGAGGACAACATCTCATTTTTACTTATTTTGAAAAACTTACACACCACTGTTTGAATTAAATCAATTGTAACTTTGTTTTCAGATAGATTTAATAAATCCTTAAGAACTACTTTTGTTTCAGATAAATTTGGGACTTTTTCATAAATTCTTGAAAAAGAAACTACTCTATTTATTGCCCCAACTAGCTCTCTTATACTTCCTTTAATTTCTGTGCTAATAAAATCTTCTATATCTTTTGAAATCCGTAGTTGGTCCGAATATAAATTATTTAATTCTTCCGTTTTATTTTGAACAATTTTTTTTCTCAGTTGTAGATCTGGTTTTTGAATGTCAACTACTAGTCCACCTGAAAATCTAGATTTAATTCTTTCTTGAATTCTTGATAATTTATTAGGAGGTCTATCTGCAGAAACAATTATTTGTGAACCTTTATCTAACAAAGCGTTGAAAGTATGAAAAAATTCTTCTTGCATGGCCTCTTTCCCGCTTATAAATTGAATGTCATCAATTAACAATATATCAGTATTTCTAAAATACTCTTTAAACTTAACCATGTCATTTGATTTAATTGATTTTACAAATTGATACATAAAACGTTCGGCTGAAATAAACATAACTTTATTATTTTTTTTTAACTCATAACCAATAGAATTTAACAAGTGTGTTTTGCCCATTCCAACACCCCCATAAATATAAAGTGGGTTATAATGAGAAATATTTTCTGAAACCTTTAATGATGCTGCGTACGCTAGCTTATTACTTGATCCCGTGATAAAATTATCAAATCTTTTATTAGGATCGATACGATTATATTGTAAATAAGAGTCTTTTATAAATGAAATATTCTCTTTTAAATTATCTTCCTCTTTTGAAGTCTGTTTAGATTGATCAGCATAATTTTTTTCAACTATTCTAAATTCAATTCTAGCAATATCTTTTTTGTAAATTTTTATAATTTGTAATATTTGATCTAAATATCTTGACGTTATCCAATCCCTGATAAATCTGGTTGGCACAGATAACAATATATAATTATTTAATTCCTCTATAAATGAAATTTTTTTTAACCAACTTTCATAAATTTCGGGCCCTAATTTATTTCTCATATCTGCTTGAACTAATCTCCATTCAAAGCTATTTGATTTAAAATTTTCTATGTTTTGGTTATTTATTAATTTATTCATAAGTTTGGAAGAAACTCAGTTAGAACTGATTTAGAAAAATTTGCAACAAGTTAATAAAAAAATTTAAAAAAAAATTAAATCTATGATTGTGGATTTTGATGTAGCATATTAAAAGTTGAATTTTATTTTTTTGAAATTTCTAAATTAAAATTTTTAATTGAATCGAATTAGGATTGAATCAAACATAGATTGAATTGATGTTAAATAAATATTTACTAAATCTAAATGTAGTAAAATCAAAACAGATTTGAATAGATAATGTAGTTACTAAAAGTTGTTCGATAAAATTAAATACTTTTAACGCTTAGATTGCAGAAATTTTCTTCGTAATTCTAGAAACATTTCTAGAAGCATTTTGTTTTTTGATAATTCCTGTCTTGGCAATCTTCATTAACTCTGAATTAAGTTTTGGTAAAAATTTCAAAGCCTCTTCTTTCTTTTTTTTTTCAATTAGAAGGTTCATTTTCCTTAAAGCGATACGGAATCTGCTTTTTCTAGCCTTATTAACCACTGTTTGCTTTGAAATTCTTCGTATCCTCTTAATTGCTGATTTTGTGTTTGCCATATGCGCAGGGGTATAACTTGAGAATTTATAGTGGTCAACATAATATTTTATTATTTTTGGCAGGAATCACAAAAAAAAGTGGATCTATTTGATGTTATCTTTTTTTTTATAATACCCAAACATCCTATAGCTTTGCACCTATTTCCTTCTTGCTGATAAACCTTAAACTCTTTTTGATAACCTCCCAATGTTCCAGATATATCTTGAAAATTTCTGATACTGGACCCTCCTTTAATTATTGCTCTACGTAAAATTTTTTTAGAATTCAAAATAATTTTTTTACATTCATTTTTAGTTAATAATTTTGCCTGTTTAAATGGATCAATTCTGGACAAAAATAATATTTCACTAGCATATATATTGCCAATTCCTGAAACAAATCTTTGATCCAATAAAAAACTTTTAATTTCTTTATTTTTGTCTTTAAAAAAACTCGTCACATAATTTAAATTAAATTTTTTATCAAATGGCTCTGGACCCAAATGTTTAAATCTTTCATTTAAAGCATTTTTATTTTCAATTAATTGAAAAAAACCAAAACGTCTTGGGTCATTATAAATTACTTTAAAATTACCAAATTCAAATACAACATGATTATGTTTTTTAGGAAGTGTTGGTGAGTGATAAAAACTAGTGTTCGTAAATTTTGAT
>CACBHL010000008.1 GCA_902539035.1 uncultured Pelagibacteraceae bacterium | reverse complement strand
TCGGGAAAAATTTTAAAAGGCAAAGAAAGAAAAATATTTGAGACTAAAAAAATTAAATTAGATGTTTTAAAATCTGAAAAAATTATAGGATTAAATTAATTATTTAAACTTGAGATTTTGGAACTTTTTCTTCGTCATTTTCATTTTTTGAAACTTTAGCTAAATTGTTTTCAGAATTTTCGATATTTGGTTTCATTGTTTCCTCCAAAAGATTAGGGTTTTCCTCACTTTTACTCTCAGCAAACCTCTCTCTTCTAATACTTTCTCTTTCATTTAAAACTCTTGTAAAATGATCGGCATGTTGAAGATAATTTTCAGATAAAATTTTATCACCATTTGAAGAAGCTTCTCTTGCTAAATCGTTGTATTTTTCAATAAGTTTTGGTGCATTATGGTTATTTCTACCAGGTGCTTTTCTTTTAAAATTTTCATTGTTAGAAAAATTTGATCCGAATTTTGGTCTATCTCCATTTGATTTGAAGTTTCTATCATTTCTTCTAAAATTATTTCTTCTATTGTTATTGCTTCTAAATGTTACCATGATTTTAAAAAACTATATTTTTGTGCAAACTATACATCGATCGTTGTGAGCAAGATCTTTGTTAATGCTTTTAATATAAAATCCCTCTTTTTTTAATAAACTTATTACTATATTTTTTTGATCAAAACCGATCTCTAAAACAAATTTACCGCCCTTTTTAATCAGTTCAGATGATTTTTTAATTACTTTTCTGATTTCTGATAAACCATCTAATCCACCGTCTAAAGCTAGTTTTGGCTCAAACTTAGCAACATCTTTTTCCAAATATTTTAACTTTTTTTTTTTAATATATGGAGGGTTAGATATAATTAAATCATATTTGCCTAAATTGAATTTGTCAACATCTGATTTATATAACTTAAGATTAGAGCTAACTTTAAGCTTAATTGCGTTTAATTTGCTCACATTTAAACAATTTTTACTTATATCGATTCCTGTACCATAAAAATTTTTTTTTTCTTTAAGAATTGACAGAAGTATACACCCAGTTCCAACTCCTATCTCTAATATGCTTATTTTTTTTTTATGAGCTGTTAATTCTAATACTTTCTCAACAATCAACTCCGTGTCTGGCCTAGGTATCAAAGTATCATCAGATACCAAAAATTCTGAGTCCCAAAAGAACTTTTTATTAGTCAAATAAGCAATTGGTTTTCCAAGTGACCTTTTTTTAATTAATTTTTGAAAAGAATTTAAATCCCTGTTATCAAGATATCTGTCAGAATTGAGTAAAATATACTTCCTATCTTTTTCAATTACTTTTGACATTAATATTTCAGAATCTAAATATGAATTATGAATAGAATTATCTTTTAAGACTTTTGCACCCTGAATAATTGCTAAATTGATATTCATTATTTTAAATTATTTAAGCTATCTTCTTGAGCTTGCAAGGTTAATGACTCGATCATCTCATCAAAAGCTTCTCCTTCTAAAAACTCTTCTAATCTGTGTAATGTTAAATTTATTCTATGGTCGGTCACTCTTCCTTGGGGAAAATTATAGGTTCTAATACGTTCTGATCTGTCGCCAGTTCCAATTTTAGTTTTACGATCTTTTGACCTTTCTTGATCAATTCTTGATCTTTCTAATTCATATAAACGTGCTCTTAATATTTTCATTCCTTTTGCTTTATTTTTGTGTTGAGATTTTTCATCCTGCTGGGAGACCGATAAACCAGTAGGAATATGTGTTATTCTTACTGCGCTATCAGTTGTATTTACAGATTGACCACCTGGACCACCAGCTCTAAAAACATCTATTCTTAAATCTGTTTCATTTATTTTTAGATCAACCTCTTCTGCCTCAGGTAACACAGCAACTGTTGCTGCTGATGTATGAACTCTTCCTTGAGTTTCAGTATCAGGAACTCTTTGTACTCGATGAACTCCACTCTCATACTTAAGTGTTGAATAAATATTATTACCTTTAATTGAGGCTATAACTTCCTTTAAGCCACCAGCATCACTTCTTGAAATTGAAATAAGTTCTAAAGACCATTTTTTTTTATGACTTACTTTTTCATACATTTTAAAAAGATCAGATGCAAATAAACTTGCTTCTAGTCCACCTGTTCCTGCTCTTATTTCAATAATAGCATTTTTTTTGTCAGCTTCATCTTTTGGTAATAAAAATAGTTTTAATTTTTTTTCATTTATCTCATATTGCATTTGTAAATCACCTAATTCTATCTCAGCCATTTTTCTTAATTCCTTATCTGAGGAATTATCATTTAACAATTTTTCTAATTCTTTCTTATCTTTATCAAATGAAATATATTTTTTTGCATTTTCGATAATCTCATTTACATCTGAATATTCTTTTGATTTTTCTGCAAATAATTTTTTGTCTATTGTCCCAGAAGATAAGTCTTTTTCTAATTTAGAATGCCTGGATATAAGTTCCTCAATTGTTTTATTAGGTATCATTTTTATTTTTCCAGCTCAGATGCTTTTTTTTCAACCTCTGTTATAACTTTTTCAATAATATCTTTGGTAAGAACCTTTTGATTTTGAACTCCAGACAAATAAAGCATGTTATTACCTTTTCCACCTCCAGTTATACCTATATCAGTCATAGCTGCTTCTCCTGGTCCATTTACAACACACCCAATTATTGACAGTGTTATAGGTGTTTTTATATGAGATAGTTTTTCTTCCAATATTTTGACAGTATCAATTACTTGAAAAGCTTGTCTTGCACATGAGGGGCAAGATATAATTTTAACTCCTCTATTCCTTAAACTTAATGATTTTAAAATTTCATTCCCTATTGTAACCTCTTTTGTGGGGTTATCGGATAATGAAATCCTTATTGTGTCTCCAATTCCATCCATCAAAAGACTACCAAGTCCTATAGAAGACTTTATGCTTCCAGAGACAAAACTGCCAGCCTCTGTAATGCCTAAATGAAGTGGATAGTCACACACTTTAGATAATTGTCTGTAAGCAGCAATTGACAAAAAAACATCAGAGGATTTAACACTTATCTTAAAATTAAAAAAATCTTTGTCTTCCAATATTTTTATATTTCTTAATGCACTTTCCACTAGAGCTTCTGGACAAGGTTCTTTAAACTTATCTAATATATCTTTTTCTAATGATCCAGCATTTACTCCAATTCTAACTGAGCAACCATTATTCTTTGCAGCACTTAGAACATCATGAATTTTTGACTCATCTCCAATATTACCAGGATTTATTCTTAAACATTTAGCTCCGTTTTCAGCAGCCTCAATTGCTCTTTTATAATGAAAATGGATATCTGCTACTACTGGGATTGATGCATGTTTAACTATTTCTTTAAGAGCTTGAGTTGACTCTGCATCTGGACATGAAACCCTAACTATATCAGCCCCTTCATCAGCAATATCATTAATTTGATTTATTGTTGCTTTAACATCTGTTGTTAAAGTGTTGGTCATTGATTGAACAGAAATTGGGTTATCTCCACCAATTTTAACGTCACCAACATTTATTACTTTTGTTTTTCTTCTTCTAATATCTCTAAATGGCCTAACACTCATGAAATTAATCTAGTTTAAATTCCTTATGTAAAGATGCAATTGCCTTTTTAACATGCTTTGCTGATACTAAAACTGATATTTTAATTTCAGATGTTGAAATAACTAAAATATTTATTTTTTTTAAAGCTAAAGCTTGAAACATCCTATATGTTATTCCAGGTGTTGTAATCATTCCAACTCCAATTATTGATACTTTAGAGACATTTTTATCAAAAGATAATTTTTTATATGAAATATTTTTATTTTCTTTTATCAGCTTTTCAGTTTTTTTAAGATCCTCAGATTTAATTGTAAAAGTCAAATCAGTATTCTTTCCGTTTTGTGAGATATTTTGAACGACCATATCAACGTTTATCAAGTTTTTAGATAGTGGTTTAAAAATTGATGCAGCAACACCAGGACTATCCTTAACACCAACTATTGTAATTTTGGCGTCATTTTTAGTTGATGAAATTCCAGTAATAATTTGGTCACTAAATGATTTTTTAGAATTTGTAATTAAAGTTCCTGACTTAAATGCAAAAGAGGATTTGACTTTAATGTCTATTTTATTCAGCTTCGCATCCTGAATTGAAGTTGGTTGCATTACTTTTGAACCTAATGACGCCATTTCAAGCATCTCATCATAAAAAATTTTTTTAATTTTTTTTGCTTTTTTGTGCTGTCTTGGGTCGGTAGTATAAACACCCTCGACATCAGTAAAGATTATGCATTCGTCAGCTTTAATATATTTAGCTAACATTATTGCAGTAGCATCAGATCCACTTCTACCAATAGTCGTTATTCTAAAATTTTTATTAATTCCTTGAAAACCAGTTACAATTGGAATGCCACCATTGTTCATATATTTATTCAATTCCTTAACATTTATTTTATTTATCCGAGCAGCTGAATAGTTTCCTTCCGTAACAATGGGTAACTGCCAGGATTGCCAAGATCTCGATTTTAACCCAATATGTTTCAATCTACCTGCTATAAGCGCACATGAAACTTGTTCACCAGTAGATACTAGTGCGTCATATTCTGCCAAATCAAAATTGTTACTAATTGACTTTGATTTATTAACTAGATCATTGGTAACTCCGCTCATAGCAGAAGAAATTACAACCACTTTATATTTTTTCTTTTTGTAAGAAGCTATAATTTTACTTACTTTTTTAATTCTATCTATGTTACCAACAGAAGTTCCTCCGAATTTAAGTACTACAGTTTTCATGATCAGCTGAATAATAATTATTTAATTAATATTTGATAAAATACATCTTAATTGCTATGTCAACTAATTATCTTACATGAGTAGCGTAAATAAAAAAGAAATTGAAAAATTTTCAAATATGGCGGATGAATGGTGGGATCCTCACGGAAAATTTAAACCTTTGCACAAATTTAATCCAATAAGAATTAAATATATTAAGGAAAATATAATTGATCAATTTAAAGCAAGAAATAAAGCTAAGCCTTTATCTGGAATTAATATTTTAGATATTGGTTGTGGTGGAGGGTTACTTTCTGAACCAATGTGTAGATTGGGTGCTAATATTACTGGGATCGATGCATCAATTAAAAATATTAAAATTGCGAAACTTCATGCAAATCGGAATGGGCTTAAAATAAATTATATCTGTTCGTCTCCTGAAAAATTGAAAATTGCGAAAAAATTTGACGTAATACTTAATATGGAAATAGTTGAGCATGTAGAAGATATTTCTTACTTTCTAAAATCGTGCTCTAAACTTCTTAAGAAAAATGGTTTAATGTTTGTTGCAACAATTAATAAAACTTTAAAGTCATATGTGTTTGCTATAGTTGGAGCAGAGTATGTTTTAAGATGGTTACCAATAGGAACTCATGAGTGGGAAAAATTTGTTAAACCTGAGGATCTTGAAAAGATTTTGATCAAAAATAATTTATCTTTAAAAAAGTTTGATGGAATGCATTTTAATATAATAAAAGATGAGTGGAGTATTACGAAAGACCTATCTGTAAACTATATTGCGAAATTTTTAAAAAATTAATTTTCTTTATCTTCTATCCAGGGTATCATCTGAGCCTCTATCCCTTCGTCTTTTAGCTCTATAAGATCTTTTGTTGAGGCACTACCGTATATGCCTTTAGATTTTTTTTTATTATTGTAATGAATTGATCTTGCCTCATAAGCAAAATTATCTCCTACGTATTGAAAATTGTCTTTAATAAACTTTTGATAATTTTTAATAGTTTTTTTAATTTTTTGGTATTTTGCAATATTTAATTTTGTTTCAGATTTATTTATGCTGTTTATTAATTGTGGAGCCATCAAAGTTTTTTCTACCCTTAATGAGTTGCAACTGTTACAATTCAGAAATTTTCTTTTTTTTAACTTTTCATATTCATGAGATGATGCAAACCAACTATCGAATTTAGTATTACAATCTTTGCAAATTAACTTATATTTAATCATATTATATAAGTAGGTTTTAAATAAAAATTTTCAATATTTTTTAACTTCTGTAGTCTGCATTAATATTTATATATTTCTTAGTCAAATCCATAGTGTATGAAGTAAAATCTTTTTTTCCTGTGTAAACTTCAACACTAATATCAATATTTTCGTTTTTCATATATTTAGATGCCACTTCTTCACTATAATTTTGATACAGTTTTCCATCTTGAACTATTTTTATATTTCCTAATTTTATACAGAGTTTTTTTAAATTAATTTTTGGTCCAGCTTTACCTATTGCCATTACAATTCTTCCCCAATTTGGGTCCTCCCCTGCAATTGCAGTTTTTACTAAAGGTGAGTTTCCTATTGAAAAAGCTATTTTTTTTGCCTCTATTTCATTTTTACATTTAGACACATTTATAGAAACAAATTTTGATGCTCCCTCACCATCTGCAACTACTCTTTTGGCTAAATTTAATAGAACGTTATTTAAGGCTTTATCAAAATTTTTAATTTTGTTTTCATTTATATTTTTTATTTGTGAATTATTAATTTTATTAGTCGCAAAAATAGTCACCATGTCGTTTGTACTAGTATCCCCATCACAAGAGATGGCATTAAAAGTATTAAAAATATTTTTTTTTAATAATTTATTTAAAATATCATTAGATATGCTCGCATCTGTAAAAATGTAAGCTAAGGTTGTTGCCATATTGGGATGTATCATTCCAGAGCCCTTAGCAATCCCATAAATTTTGACTTTATCACTTCCTATATAACATTCTTCCATGGCAATTTTTGGCTTAGTGTCAGTAGTCATTATTCCAAGAGCAGCTTTCATCCATAAAAATTTATTTTGTGTATAACGAATTTTATTAATTAAATTAGGTATTTGATGAGATATTTTTTCAAATGGAAACTCTTCTCCTATAGTTCCTGTACAACCAAATAGAATTTCTTTTGAATTTATTTTTTTAGGTGTTTCCTCATCTTGCTTTTGTTTCTCTGTTAAATTTTTTGATATTATATCTGCTAATTTTTTTAAACTTTCATATCCTTGTTTACCTGTAAATGCGTTTGCATTTCTAGTATTAACAATTAAAGAAAATACCTTTTTGGGTTTTTGATTTAAGTTCCATTTAATATTTTCAGAAACAATTTTAGACTGAGTATATAATGAAGCGTGATTTGCACCATCTCTGAAATAAAACATTGACAAATCATCTCTGTCGTTTTTATATAAATTTGCACTAAGTACTGAAATAGATAGACCATCTATATGGTCTAAGTCTTGAAAATCAATCATTTTGGTATTTTTTGATTGCGAAGATAGAAAATTTGTTAAATTAATTCCCATATTGTTTAAATTATTTATTTAATACATATATTAAGCATTATATTTAAAGAATAAATCAAATAGTCATGTTTAATCCATTAAATTTAATCTCCAAATTTATTAAATCTAACAACCAAAAAGAGCTTGATAGAATCACTAGGATTGTTGAAAAAATAAATTCTTTAGAGGAAAACTTTATAAATTTACCTGATAAAGATTTTCCAAAAAAAACCGAAGAATATAAGAGTCTAATCAAGAATGGAAAATCACTAAATGATATCATTCCCGAAGCATTTGCACTTGTAAGGGAAGCTTCAAAAAGAACCCGAAAAGAGAGACACTTTAATGTTCAGTTAATTGGGGGAGTTGTTCTGCATGAAGGTAAGATAGCCGAGATGAGAACGGGTGAAGGAAAAACTTTAACAATCACACTGGCAGCGTATTTGAATGCACTAAGTGAAAAAGGAGTTCATATAGTAACTGTTAATGATTATTTAGCTAAGAGAGACTCTATAGAAATGGGACAAATTTATAATTTTCTTGGACTAACTTCAGGATTTATTAACAATGACCAAAATGATGAAGAGCGTAAAAAGAATTATAATTGTGACATAACTTATGCAACAAATAGTGAATTAGGATTTGATTATCTTAGAGATAATATGAAATTCTCACAAAATGAGATGGTTCAAAGAGAACATTCATTTTCTATTGTTGATGAGATAGATTCCTGTTTAATTGATGAGGCTAGGACTCCTCTAATAATATCTGGATCAGCTGATGATAAAACAGCTCAGTATTTAGCAATTGATAAACTAATAAAAATTTTAAATGATAAAGATTTTGAAATTGACGAAAAAGAAAAAAGTATTCTTTTAACTAACGATGGAATTAATAATGTTGAAAAACTTTTTTCAAATGCTGGAATTTTAAAAAATAATAATTTTTACGATCCGGAAAACCTACATTTAGTACATCATGTTAATCAAGCTTTAAGAGCAAATCATTTATTTGAGAAAGGTAAAGACTATATTGTAAAAGATGGAAGTTTAAAAATAATCGACGAATTGACAGGAAGAATTCTTGAAGGTAGAAGATTTGGAGATGGATTGCACCAAGCACTTGAAGCAAAAGAAAAAATTGATGTTCAGGCAGAAAATCAAACCCTAGCCTCGATAACCTATCAAAATTATTTTAAACTTTACAAAAAGCTAGCAGGATGTACAGGTACTGCTTTAACTGAGTCTGCTGAGTTCTTTGAAATATATGATTTATCAGTTGTAGTCATTCCTACTAACAAAGAAATGATCAGAAAAGATTTTAATGATTTAATATTTAGAACTGAAGAAGAAAAAAATAATGCAATTATCGACAAAATTATTGAACGTAATAAACTTGGACAACCAATATTGGTTTTTACATCAAGTATTAATAAATCTGAGGTTTATTCAAATTTATTAAATAAAAAAAATATTAAACATGTTGTGCTTAATGCCAAAAATCATGAAAATGAGGCAGAAATTATAGCCAATGCAGGTAAAGAAAAATCTTTAATTATCACAACCAGTATTTCAGGTCGAGGTGTTGATATTCAACTTGGAGGAAAAAAAGAGTCTGTTCCCGATGAACAGCTCAAAGTTGATAAAGATAAAATAAAGTCTTTGGGTGGCTTGTTTGTAATTGGTACGGAAAGAATGGAGTCTAGAAGAGTTGATAATCAAGCAAGAGGTAGATCGGGAAGACAAGGTGATGAAGGGAGCTCTGTATTTTATGTAAGTTTAGAAGATGACTTAATGAGAATTTTTGGTTCTGAATCCATGAATAATATGCTTGAAAAGTTAGGGCTTAAAGATGGAGAAAGCATCGATCATCCTTGGATCAATAAAGCATTAGAGAGAGCGCAGCAGAAAGTAGAAGCAAGAAATTTTGATATTAGAAAAACTCTAATAAAATTTGACAATGTACTGAATGATCAAAGACATGTTGTTTTTTCTCAAAGAAAAAACGCAATGAGTAGTGGTGATATTTTTGGTTATTCTGATGAATTTTTAAAAGAGATAATTGAGGACTTAATTAAACTAAAGATTCAAAAACTTTCAAATCCTAAGAGCACAGATTTTAGTAACAGAATTAAACAAATATTAGGAAAAAGTTTCACAGATAAGGAGTTCGAGGAATTAATTGCATCTAAAGATGAAGAGCTTAAAGAAAAAATACTTTCAAAATTTAATGAGACAAGAAATGAAAGAATTAAAATTCTTGGAGAAGATTATGCAAAAGATATTGAAAAAAGAATTTTTCTACAATCAATTGATTTAAATTGGAAATCTCATATTCAATATTTAGAACAATTAAGACAAGTTGTTGGTTTAAGGTCTTATGGTCAAAGGGATCCTCTGGTTGAATATAAAAAAGAGGCTTTTGATTTATTTTCAAACCTCTTAGAAAAACTAAAATTAGACTATGTTACAATCTTGATGAATCTAAAAGTTGTTACAGAACAAAATAAAAAAGAAGATAATAATACTGAGATTTTACCTCAAAAAAATCAAACCAAAAAAATGGGAAGAAATGAACCATGTTTTTGTGGCTCAGGTAAAAAATTTAAACACTGTCACGGTGCTTTATAATATTAAATTATTAAAAAAATCAAACCTAACAAAATAACACCTATACCAATACCAATTTGTATTTTTTTTGATTTTAAAAAATTTTCAAATTTATTTTTTTTGATAGTTAATGAACTAAAATCTTCAGTTGTGCTTATAAATCCATCATTCCTTCCAATCTTTAAAAACTTATTTTTTCTTTCATTTGCTATCTCCTCTGGAGATAAGTCTTTGAAGTAATCTAAATTTTGTGTGATACAAGTTTTTAAGTTTTCAAGCATCGTATCTCTATCTCGATGAGCACCACCTAAAGGCTCAGGAATAATTTCGTCGATAACTTTTAATTTCAATAAGTCTTTTGCTGAGAGTTTCATTGCTTTTGCAGCGTCGAGCATTTTCTTTGGGTCTCTCCAAAGAATAGTTGCACATCCTTCTGGAGATATAACTGAATATATTGCATTCTCAAACATTATAACTTTATTTGAAGATGCGAGAGCGATTGCTCCTCCAGAACCACCCTCACCAATTATTATTGCAATTGTTGGGACCTTAAGTTCCATGCAACATTCTATTGATTTTGCAATTGCTTCTGCTTGACCTCTTTCCTCTGCACCAACACCTGGATATGCACCTGGAGTATCTATAAAGGAAATTATTGGAATATTGAATTTGTTTGCCAAATTCATTAATCGAATTGTTTTCCTGTATCCCTCAGGTCTCATCATCCCAAAGTTTCTCTCGATTCTGCTATCTAAATCTTCCCCTTTTTCCTGTCCAATAACTAAAACTGAATTTCCTTTAAATTTTGCAAAACCAGTTAAAACTGATTTGTCTTCACCATAATGACGATCACCAGACAATGAAATAAAATCTTTAAATAAATTGTCTATAAAAAATTTAGATTTTGGTCTGTCCTCATGTCTTGCAACCATAGTAGTTTGCCATGGATCTAAATTTGAGTAAATATTTTTTAATTTTTCATCTAACTCTGCTTGAGTGTTAGATATTTTTTGAGTATCAACTTCTGATAGTCCTTCTTGATTGTAAGGATCCTTTAATTTTTCTATCTCATTTTCAAGATTTTTAATTTCATTTTCAAAATTAAGGTAATTTTTCATAATTTAGTTATATCGGATAGTTAAATTATAAAAAAGGCCATAAAATGATGAATTATTTTAAAGGTAATTGTTATTAATTGACTAAATAATTTTAATAGATAGAAATCCATGATCGGGAGAGACTAAGCAATTTTTAGCGCCGAAGGAGCAACCACCCCGGAAACTCTCAGGCAAAAGGACCGATTTAGGCATAACACTCTGGAAAGAGATTAAATTCCGCCGAAGGAGCAAAACTCTCAGGCAAACATACAGATGGGGTCACGAAAGTGCTATGCAAGAAAAATACATAAATATTAAAAGTTTGAAAGTTTCGAGTGATCTTGTTCAATTTGTTAAGGATGAGCTGCTAAAAGAAACAGAAATATCACCAGAAAATTTTTGGGCAGGTTTCGAAAAAACTGTTAATGAATTAGCACCTAAGAATAGAAAATTAATAAGCATTAGAAAAGATTTACAAAATAAAATTGACGATTGGCATATCAAAAACAAGGGATCAGAATTTAATTTTGAAGAGTATAAGAAATTTTTAGTTGAAATAGGCTATTTAAAACATGAAGGACCTGATTTTCAAATTGAAACAAAAGATGTTGATGACGAGATAGCAAAAATTGCAGGGCCCCAATTGGTAGTGCCAGTTATGAACGCAAGATATGCTCTGAATGCTGCAAATGCTAGATGGATGAGTTTATATGATAGTCTTTATGGGACTGATATTATTGAGCAATCAGAAGATAGTGTTTCAGAGAGATATGATCCACTAAGAGGTGAAATGGTTATTAAATATGGCAGAGATTTTTTAGACAAATATTTTCCATTGAAAGATTTAAGCTGGAAAAAAATAACAAGCTTTGCTGTAAAAGATGGAAAGCTAAAAATTCTTAAAGGTGCTGATTTAGTTAGCTTGAGGGATGAAGGTAAATTTGTTGGTCATAGAGGTGAAAGTGATAATCCCTCTGCAATTATTTTAAAAAATAATAATTTGCATATTGAAATTTTAAAAGATTCTAGAGCTTTTGCTGCTCAACAGGATCATGCAGGTATCAGCGATATAATAGTAGAATCTGCGGTATCAACTATTTGTGATAATGAAGACAGTGTAGCAGCAGTTGACTCCGAAGATAAAATTATTTGTTACAGAAATTGGCTAGGTTTAATGCGTGGAGACCTAAAGTCAAAATTTGAAAAGGATGGAAAATTATATGAGAGAAAGCTAAATCCAAATAGAAGTTATGTTTCTAGGGATGGTAAGGGTTTAAAATTACATGGCAGAAGCCTTCTTCTTGTAAGAAATGTTGGGCATTTAATGACAAACCCATCCATTATTTTAGATGATGGAAATGAAGTGCCAGAAGGTATTTTAGATGCATTTATAACGACAGCTGCAGCACTTCATGATTTAAAGAAAAAAAATAATTCACGAACTGGATCTGTATATATTGTTAAACCTAAAATGCATGGACCAGAAGAAACAGCATTTACAGATTTAATTTTTTCAAAAGTAGAAGAAGTTTTAGGATTAAAAAAATACACATGCAAAATAGGAATAATGGATGAAGAAAGAAGAACATCCTCTAATTTGAAAGAGTGTATCAGATCCTTAAAAAATAGAGTATTTTTTATAAATACAGGATTTTTAGATAGAACTGGTGATGAAATGCACACATCAATGATGGCTGGACCTATGATTAAAAAGGGAGAAATGAAGTCATCAAAATGGATTACAGCTTACGAAAATAGAAATGTGGATATTGGATTAAAATGTGGTTTTTCTGGTAAAGCTCAAATTGGTAAAGGTATGTGGGCTATGCCTGACAAAATGAAAGATATGATGGAACAAAAAACAGGCCATTTAAAGGCTGGTGCAAATTGTGCTTGGGTACCATCTCCAACTGCTGCCGCTCTTCACGCCCTACATTATCATGAAATAAATATTTTTGATGAACAGAAAAAAATTTTAAATAGGGATCAAGGAAAACTTGATGATCTTCTAACAATACCAGTAGCAGATAGAACTAATTGGTCTGTTGAAGAAATAAATAATGAAATAAGTAATTCAGCCCAAACATTACTTGGATATGTGGTAAGATGGGTTGACCAAGGAATAGGTTGTTCAAAAGTTCCAGATATAAACAATGTAGGTCTAATGGAGGACAGAGCAACTTTAAGAATTTCCTCACAACATATTGCAAACTGGATACATCATGGAATTACTACAGAAATTCAAGTAACAGAAATTATGAAAGAAATGGCAAAAATTGTTGATAGTCAAAATAAGAATGACTCTAAATATATTAAAATGAGTGACGACTTCGAAAACTCAATAGCTTTCAAAACTGCATGTGATTTAGTATTCAAAGGCAAGCAGCAGCCCTCTGGATATACTGAACCATTATTACATATTAATAGATTAGAAAAAAAATCTAATCTGAATTAGAAATTAAATTTGAACGGTTTTTAAAAGCTGAAAATAAAGTTCCATCATCCAAACTTTCTATTTCACCACCAACAGGTAGACCTTGAGCCAACTTCGTTACCTTAACCTCAATACCTTTTAGACTGTCCTGTATATAATATGCAGTTGTCTGACCCTCAACTGTTGCACTAGTAGCTAAAATTACTTCATCAATATTATCTTTTTTTACTCTTTCTACTAAAGAATTAATTAGCAAGTCCTCTTTTTTTTGACCAACTGATGAAATTGTACCTCCTAAAATATGAAAATATCCACTGAATATATTGGAACTTTCTATGCTCCATTGATCAGATATATTCTCAACAACACATATCTTATTATATTTTTTATCAACAATCTTACAGTTGTCAAAATTACACTCGATTGAATTTGATTTTAAAGTTCCACAAATTTTACAACGAACAATATTTTTGTATACATCGGCTAGTGACTTTGCCAAAGGCTTAACAAGTTCATCACGATTATTTATTAATTTTAATACAATTCGCTTTGCTGATTTGGGTCCTAAGCCTGGTAGTTTAGATATTAGTTTAACCAGTTCTTCTATTTCATTAATGTTTTGCATGAATTATAAAGGCCATTTAAAACCAGGTATACCAAAACCACCTGTAGCTTTTGAAATTTCTTCAGAAGTCTTTGATTTTAACTGTGCTTTAGCGTTATTGTGAGCCGCAACAATTAAATCCTCAATAATAGCTTTGTCCTCTTTCATAATCTCATCAGATAATTTTATTGTTTGCATTTCACCTTCACCATCAAGAGTTATTGTTACAGAATTAGAGCCAGAAACCCCCTCTACTCTTATTTCCTTAATTTTCTGCTGGCTTTCTTTCATTTTTGCCTCAAGCTCTTTGGCTTTATCTAAAATCTTACTAAAGTCAGTCATTCTGTCCCTCATCCTTTTTTATCTTAACGTCAATTAATTCTGCATCAGGAAAATTTTCTATTATATTTTTATAAGCTTCTGAAGATTTTGCTTCATCAATTAAACGTTTCTTATTGTTAAGTTGTTTTTCTTTTACAGACATTTCGCCTTTAGATTTACTAAATGTAATAATCCATCGCTCAGCAGTCCAATCAAAAAGTTTCGATGATAAATCTTTTACAAAATCTTTATCTAAACTATCGTTAAAAGATATCTCTATTCTGTTTTTTTCAAATTTTACTAGATTGACATTTTTTTCTAATTCATATTTCAATTTGATTTCTTTTTTTTCAGAGCAGATTAATAATAGATCATCAAAAGAATTTATTAGTATTTTATTTTCTGCCTTAATTTCAGTTTGTGCTTGTGGTTTATTTTTTTCTTCTTGGGAAATATTTTTAATTTGATCTATTGTTTTGTTTGAGATTATATTTTCTTCAATTTCATTAGTTTCTCTTTTTTCAGTTTCAGGCTCAATTTTTTTTTGCATTTTTACAGACTGTAAATGCATTAATCGGATTAGAAACATCTCAATCGACAAATGTTGATTTGAAACTATGTCTAATTCTTCAAGAGAGCTAATTGCAAATTGCCAGAAAAGTACTAATACATCAGTCTCTACTTTATTTGAAATACTTTTTATTTTAGAAAACTCCTCATCATTTAAAGAAAAATTTGTACTTTCTAGCGTTAAAGAATTTATATTTTTAAAGTAATACAACAATTCTAAGAAGTCATTTAAAAATACTTTAGGTTCAACCCCCTGTTCATAAATTTTTCTATAAATATTTATAACTTTTTTTTCTTCACCTTTTAATATTAATTCAAATAAATCTATTAATTGAGATTTATCAAAGTAGCCAAATATTTTTTGTGCTGTGTTTAAATCTAATTCAGTATTTTCATCTAAACTTAATAAAGCTCTATCTAATAAAGATAAAGCATCTCTAACTGAACCTTCAGAAATTTTTACTATTAATTTTAAAGCTTCGTCACTAACTTTACCATTTTCTTTATCTTTAATTTTTTTTATAAACTCAAATAATTCTGATGATTTAATTCTAGATAAATCAAATCTTTGACATCTAGAAACAACAGTGATTGGAATTTTTTTAATTTCAGTAGTCGCAAAAATAAACTTAAGATATTCTGGTGGTTCTTCTAATGTTTTTAAAAGAGCATTAAAAGCCTGTTTGCTGAGCATGTGTACTTCATCAATTATAAAAATTTTATATTTAGCTGAAGTTGGTCCATATCTAGAAAATTCTATGAGATCTCTAACATCATCCACACCAGTTTTACTAGCTGCATCCATTTCCAAAACATCAATATGATTGGAACTTGCAATGGAGTCACAATTCCCACATTTTACCTTGCATTTATTTTCAATTCCATTTGAACAGTTAAGAGTCTTTGCAACAATCCTGGCTATTGTGGTTTTGCCAATCCCTCGAATGCCTGTGAATAAATATGCATTTGGAATTTTGTCTGCTTTAATTGAATTTGTTATTGTTTCTGCAACCACTTCCTGGCCTATTAGATCGTCAAAAGTTTGCGGTCTATATTTTAATGCCAGTACTTTAGAATTATTGTTCATATATATTAGGAGACTAGAACCTGAATAACTGTCTCTACGACTGCTTCCGTTAAGATCTGGTCGGGTTCAAGCAGCATCCACCTCTAGCCTCCAAAAGTATTATAGCAGTTATATTTTCTAATCTACAAGAAAAGATTTTTAATTATTTTCTCTCAACTTATCTGCTTCAAAAACACCTAAGACGTGAAAATCTTCACAATGAAGACCTAGTTCCTCTAAAGATTTTTGAACTTTTTTATCTTCAATATGTCCGTCTAGGTCACATAAGAAAAAATAAGAATCGAATGTATTTTTTTCGGGATAGCTCTGAAGTTTAGTTAAATTTACTCCGTTAATTGCGAAACCTCCTAGCGATTGATACAGAGCAGCTGGTTTACTTTTGAGTTTAAATAAAAAAGACGTGATATAATTTTTATCTTTAAACTCAGGTTGGGAAATATTTTTACCCATTACTAAAAATCTTGTTAAGTTTCCATTCTCATTTTCAATATTTTTTTTTATTACCTCTAGTCCATAAATTTCAGCACTTAAAGATGAAGCTATCGCGGCTTGCTTAGTTTTTTTAGTTTTTGAAATCATTTCAGCAGAGCCAGCCGTATCTGCTCTAATATGTTCTATTAAATTATTTTCCTTTATAAATTGTGAACATTGAGATAGCCCCTGTGCATGAGAATATACTTCTTTAATATCTTTTAATTTTGAGCCTGGTTGACCTAACAAATTATGTTCAATTTTTTGAAAATGCTCCATATAAATATTTAATCTATGTTTAAATATCAAATACTCAATTCCAATGTTCCCTGTTATTCTATTAGACTCAGGAATAATTATTTTGTTTTCTGGCTCATGTGAAGCCTTACTAAAACACTCATCAAAAGTTTTACAAGGTATAATTTCGGCATTTGGATCAACCGATAAAGCTGCTAAGTGAGAATATGCACCAAATGTACCTTGAAAATAAATTTTACTCATTAAACTTTATATTCCATAATTTTTTTTAAGGCCATATAATCTTGTTCGGTGTCTACTCCTATTGGAGGGGATTTTGCTAATGCAACCTTTATCTTAATACTATTATCTAGTGCTCTAAGCTGTTCTAATCTTTGCTCGATTTCGTTTTTAGTCCGATTTAATTCAACAAATTTTTCAAGAGTTTCTGCAGAATAACAATAGATACCAATGTGATGATAAATGTTATCTAATTTATTTGATATCCGTGAAAATGCTTCTGCTTCAGAAAAAGAGTCTTCTTGAAGATTAGATTTTGTTTGAACTTTGACGATATTTTCATTTTGAAAATCTTTTTCATTTTCGATTTTTGCAGCAAGTGTCCCCATTTTTGATTGGTAGTTAATCATTTTATCTTTTAAACTAACTATATCTTCTATATTAATCGCTGGCTCGTCTCCTTGTAAGTTCATTATTAAATCCACATCTTTAATTTTCATTTTTTTGAAAGCTTCATAAATTCTGTCCGTACCAGTTCTGTGGTTATTGCTAGTTAAAATAGCTCTGCCTCCATTCATAGTCACATCTTCAACAATTTCGGTATTTTCTGTAGCTACTACTACATCTCCTATATCAGCATCTTGAGCTCTTTTAAAAACGTGGGAAATTATAGATTTATTATTAATTTTTAATAAAGGTTTTCCAGGTAATCTGGTTGCTCCTAGTCTAGATGGTATAATGATCAAAGTTTTCATAAATACTTAATTAATTATACCTATTAAATACCAATAGAGGCAAATTTATACAGATAATTTTGATAAATTTTTAATTTATCGTGATATATGTTCAAAATTATTTAATAAAAAATGGATTCATTCGAAATTAATAAAATAGTTGCTGCAGTTCTAATGGTTGCACTTTTAGTTATAGGTATTGGAAAATTGTCAGATGTTATTTTTCATGTAGAAAAACCAGAAACTCCAGGTTATGCAGTGGATGTGGAAGAGGCAAAGACAGTTTCATCCTCGACAAAAGCAAGTGTAGAAGAGAAAATCGATATTGATGCATTAATGGCTATGGGTGATCTAACTCACGGTGAAAAAGTTTTTAAGAAATGCGCTGCATGTCATTCGATTGTTAAAGGTGGAAAAAATAATATTGGTCCAGCTTTATATAATGTCGTTGGTAGAAAAATAGGTGTGGTCTCTGATTACAAATATTCTAAAGCATTAGCATCTTACGATAAAGAGTGGACTGTAGAAGAGCTAAATGGTTATTTAATTAAGCCTGCCAAATGGATCAAAGGAACAAAGATGGCTTTTGCTGGATTAAGAAAAGAAAAAGATAGAGCTTCTGTAATTAAATATCTAAACCAAAACTCAGATAATCCTTTACCATTACCTTAGTTTTCCAAAACAGTATAATAAAATACTTTTTTGAACATGAGCTCTATTTAGAGCTTGCTGCCAAACATGAGACTTTTTTCCTAAAAAAATATCATCAGTTACTTCATCTCCTCTTGGAAGACAATGTAAGAAAATACAATCCCTTTTTGCATAACTCATAAGTTTTTTATCAATTTTAAATTTTTTAAATTGAGCTATTTTTTTTCTCTTATCAACTTTATCATTCAAAGAAATAACTTTATCTGAAAAAATTACATCTGCACCTGAGGCGGCTTTTTTTGGATCATTATAAATAAAAATTTTCTTTTTATTTTTTTTAACCCAGTTTCTTACTTTTGTGCCAGGTTCAAATTTTCTTGGACATCCTATGCTTAACTTAAATGAAAATTTAACTGATGCTGCAATAAGACTATCTAAAACATTGTTAGAATCTCCAATCCAACAAATATTCAATTTCGAAATGGGTTTTTTCTTTATTTCCTCAACTGTAAATACATCAGATAAAACCTGGGTCGGATGAGATGATGGACTAAGACCGTTTATTACTGGGATTGAAAGATACTTTCTAAAATTTTCAACCTTTTTATCGCTGTTAGTTCTCAGCATAAATCCATCTCCATATGTTGAGAGAATTTTTGCAGTATCTGCAATGCTTTCACCACCCTGCCCAAGATGAAGTTCATTTGATCTAAGAGTTAAAGTGCCTCCTCCAAGTTGTTTAATTGCTAAATAAAAACTTAATCTTGTTCTTAAACTTGACTTTTCAAACATTTGGATAAGCAGCTTTCCTTTCAATGGAGAGCCTTTATCGACTTCGAGTGTACTTAGTTTTTTTCTGAGTTTCTTTCTTCTCTTTGCATCTATTATTATTTTTTTAAGATCTCTGGAGGGAATATCTTTTAAATTGATAAAGTGTTTCATTTTAATTTAATTCTTTACAGACTTTATTTATTACTTTTAAAGCTTGATCAACTTCGTTTTTTTTAACATTCAGTGGGGGTAAAATTCTGACAACATTTTCTGCTGCACGTATAGTCAATAATTTATTATCCATAAGTTTTTTTATAAATTTTGTCTGGTCTGTATGTAGTTGAATACCAATTAATAGACCCTTACCTCTAATATTCTTTATTATATTTGGATAAATATTCTTCAAATTGTTCAATTTTAACAAAAAATATTTAGAAATACTTTTAACATTTTTTAAAAATTTTTTATTGGATACAATATCCATTACCTTATTTCCAACAGCCATTGCTAATGGATTTCCACCAAATGTTGAACCGTGCGTTCCTGGTGTCATTCCAGCAGCTACTTTCTTATTCATCAAAACTGCTCCAATAGGAAATCCACCTCCAATTCCTTTTGCAATTGGTACAATATCTGGCTTTACTTTAGATTTTTCAAATGCAAAAAAGTCACCAGATCTTGCTATTCCACACTGAACCTCATCTAAAATTAGTAAGATTTTTTTTTGATTACATAACTTTCTCAATTCCACTAAACACCAATCAGGTATTACTTTAATTCCACCTTCCCCCATGATCGTTTCAACCATTATAGCTGCTGTATTTTTAGTAATTTTTTTTTTTAAAGATTTGTGGTCTCCAAATACAAAATGATCAAATCCGCTGACTTTTGGACCAAATCCTTCAGTCATTTTCTTTGATCCACTTGCATAAATTGCAGCCAAAGTTCTTCCATGAAAGGAATTTCTAACACATAATATTTTGTTCTTATTAGTTTTACCAATTGAGAAAAAATATCTTCTGGCAACTTTTATTGCAGCCTCAGTAGCTTCAGCTCCACTATTCTGAAACATTACATAATCAGCAAAAGTTTTTTTACACAATTTTCTTGCTAGTTTCTCTCCTTCTGGAATTTGAAAAGCATTTGAAACATGCCATAATTTTTTTGCTTGAATATTAATTGTTTTGATAAGTTGTGGGTGTGCATGGCCTAAGGAATTTACAGCAATACCTTGAACAAAGTCTAAATATTTTTTGTTATCATTAGAAAACAAATAGCTTCCTTTACCATATTTAAAGGAAATTTTTTTTCTTTTATAATTTTTTACTAAATAGCTCATAAATTTAATTTGTTTTTATAAATTTTAATTATTAGATACAAGCTATGATTGAAAATACATATCTGATTAGTTGAACTTATAAGTGTTGATAAGTAACATATTTTGGTTGTTTAATTAAATTTAATATCAGTATATTGTTATAAATAAAAAGTTAAATACTAGATATTGATATATGAGCTGGACGGACGAAAAAGTTGCAAAATTAAAAGAACTCTGGGGTAAAGGCAGTACGGCAAGTCAAATTGCGGAAATTATTGGTGGGATCAGTCGAAATGCTGTGATAGGAAAAGCTCATAGGCTAAATTTATCAGCAAAAATTAAAACTAGAGCGGCTACCTCAAATCAAAATTTTGAAAATTTAGCAGATGAAAAAAATATTAAAAATAATAAAGGTCGTAAAAGTAAATTTAAATCTTTAATAATTGAAAAAGATTTTGAACCAGAAAATCCTAAACAATTAGAGGAGCTAGACGAAAATTCGTGTAAATGGCCTATTGGTCATCCAGATGAGAAATCATTTTACTTTTGTGGTAGGTCATCTTTAAAAGACTTTTCCTATTGTAAATTACATCTCCTGTATGCATACCAGCCAAAGGGTAAAAAAGAAGAAGTTTCAGATAAAGAAGAGGTGCCTGAGTTTATAGAAAAAAAAATACAGTCTGCTTAAATTTTAATTTATTTTACTATCCGTACTTTTTTCGGAATTGTATTTTTCAGTTGAGAATTGTCCACCCTCTCTCCACATATAGCAATATTTTTTTACCTCCTCATCAAAATACCTTATACTTGGAACTCCAACATCTGAATTAGTTTTGTATTTTCCCGATATAATATTGTCATATTTTAAAAGTCTTAATTGATCTCTTGTTAAAATAGGTTTAGGCATCATTTCAAATAAACTCGCAGACGCTTCGGCTAAAGGCAGAGGTAGAGGTAATAAAATTCTTTTTTTTCCGATTAAGTATAATAGTTTTTGGATTATTTCTTTAAATGTTAAAACTTCTGGGCCAACACACTCAATAATTTTAGAGTAAATGTTATTCGAGATCACATGATAAATACTATCTGTCAAATCAGAACAATGAATTGGTGAAAACTTAGTTTTACCATTGTAATACAAAGGAAATAATGGAAGTCTATTTAACAAGGTCATAAAATTTGTAGTAAAATTATCGTCTACAGAATAAACGATAGAAGGTCTTAATATTGTAGCAAGTGGAAAATTTTTAAGAATTTTGTTTTCACCTTCTAGTTTGCTCTGTGCGTACTTTGAGTCTTCAGCCTCATTGATACCAAGGGCAGATAAGTGGATGAAATGTTTAAGATTATATTCTTTTGAGAGTTTTGCTAATAAGGAAGGGAAAACTGTGTGAATATTTTTAAAGGTATTTGCTTTTTTTTGTTCAAATAAAATTCCAATCAAATTAACACATATATCTGATTTTTTAAAAAGTTCTCTTATTTTTTTCTCATCATATATGTTTGCCTCAACAATATCAATATAACCAGCATTAGCTTGGGTTTTAATGATGTAACTTTTTTGATGAAGATTTCTAGTTACAACAGTTACTCTAAAGTTATTCTTAGTAAGTTTTCTAATAAGGTTTCTGCCAATTTGACCACTGCCACCAAAAATTAGACAATTTTTTGCTTTCATATATATATGTTAAAAATGAATAATAATATTCAACTGCACAAAAATGATCTACCAGATGATTTGAAGTTAGGCAATATAATAGCGGTTGATGGTGAATTTATGGGTCTGAATGTCAGACGAGACCCTTTGTGCTTAATACAAATATCCTCAGGTAATTCTGATGCACATATAGTGCAATTTGATAGGGAAAATTATAATGCTCCTAATCTAGTTAAATTATTAGAAGACGAAAAAATTACAAAAATTTTTCACTACGGTCGAGCAGACATGTCACATATTAAGTATTATTTAAAAACAGAGACTAATAATATACTTGATACTAAAATAGCTTCGAAGCTTGCAAGATCATATTCTGACAATCATTCATTAAAGGCTCTAATCAAAGAATTTATAAACATTGATATAAGTAAACAGTTTCAAAATTCAGATTTTGGTGGAAATTTAACACCAGCTCAACTCAAGTATTGTGCCAATGATGTAATTTATTTACATAAAATACATGAAGAATTAAAAAAAATATTGGAGAGAGAAAATAGATTTAAGTTATACCAGGATTGTTTGAAATTTCTAAAAACAAGAGTAGATTTAGACTTAGCTCTATTTAGAGATGATGTCTGGTCACATTAATGAGAAAAAATAATTATATACCCATAGCAAAAGAAGTAATTAATCTTGAGATAAAAGCTTTACAAAAGTTAAAAAAAAAAATTAATAATTCATTTAACCAAGCAGTAGTAAAAATTGCAAAGTGTCAATCAAAAGTAATATTATGTGGTGTAGGCAAAAGTGGAATAATTGCATCAAAAATTTCAGCTACACTTTCTTCAGTTGGTACTCCTTCGTTTAATCTTTCTGCAGGAGACTCTTCACATGGTGACTTAGGAAGTATTTCAAAAAAAGATATCTTAATTCTAATTAGTTACTCAGGAGAAACTAATGAACTTAAAAATATAATACAATTTGCTAATCGAAATAAGATTTTATTAATTGGAATAGTTTCAAAAAAAAATTCAGCTTTATTTAAGGCATCAGATATAAAAATTCTTATACCTCCTGTAAAAGAGTCAGGTGATATTGTCCCAACATCCAGCACCATAGTGCAATTGGCCATAGGAGATGCTTTAGCAATAGCGTCAATGCAATACAAAAAATTTGGTCGACTAGATTTTAAAAAAATTCATCCATCTGGAAGTTTAGGAGCACAACTTAAAACTGTAGAAGATGTAATGTTGACAGGAAATAAAATACCATTTGTAAGTCATAAACTTCAAATGAAAAAAGCATTAAAAATTTTAAACCAAAAAAAATTAGGTGTATTGTTGGCTCAAAATGATAGAAAAAAAACAATAGGTATTATAACTGACGGTCAAATTAGAAGATTTAACGAAAAAAAAATTGATTTACATTCCATGAAGGTTAAAGAAATAATGACAAGTAATCCAATAGGTGTAGAAAAAAATGTGTTAGCGGCAAAAGCCTTATCAATTATGAATGGTAGAAAAATAACATCATTATGTGTTTATGATAAAAAAAATAAGTCAAAAACAGTTGGAATAGTTCATATACATAACATTTTGCAGTCAGATGTTAAATAAATGAATAAAAAAGTTATAGCATTAATCTTAACAATTCTTTTTATATCTGTTTTTGTATTTTTTCCGTCTAAGTTTTCTGAAGAAACTAAAGTTATTAAAGCAGAAAATAATGAAAAAGATAATCTCTCATATAGCTCCAGTTTCATAGAAAATGTAATGTATGAGTCTCAAGATACAAAAGGTAATAAATATATAATTAGAGCATCACTAGGAGAGATTGATTATCAAAATCCTAATGAAATATTTTTAACTGATGTTTTGGGAATAATTAATTTAGTAGATAAAAGTAATATTATGATTAAATCAGATTTTGGAAAATATAATATAGGTAATAACGATACAATTTTCTCAAAAAACGTAAAAATTGAAAATTCAAATGACAAAATTTACGGGGATTATTTAGATTTTTCAATCGTAAGAAATTTAATGTTATTGTCAAAGAATGTAACCTATTCTAATTTGAGTAGCATGATAAAAGCAGATGCAGTAGAAATTGACCTGGAAACAAAAAAAACAAAAATTTTTATGTATGAAGACAAAAAAAAAGTAAAAATAAAAAGCTTTAATTAAATGGCAATAATAAAAAAATTTAGAATAAAATCATTTAAAAATATCAAATCAATTATAGAACTTGAAAATGTATCACTTTCTTATGGAAATAGATTGATCCTTGATAATATAAATTTCAAAATTAATGAAAGTCAAATTTTTGGGATGCTTGGTCCTAATGGTGTCGGCAAAAGCAGTATATTCAATTTAATTACAGGACTAATATCACCCAACAGTGGAAAAATTAAGATTGCTGGACAAGATGTTACTGATTATCCTATTTATTTAAGAACCAAAGAATTTAAGGTTGGTTATGTTCCTCAATATGGGGGTTATTTTAATGACCTCACCTTACATGACAACTTAAAAGCAATAAGTGAAATTGTTATCGAAAACAAAAATTTAAGAATAGATAGGATTAATTTTTTACTATCAAGGTTTGAATTAGATAACCTAAAAGATATAAAAGCTAAATTTTTATCTGGTGGACAAAAAAAAAAATTAGTCATAGCTTTATCATTACTTAGTGAGCCTAAAGTTTTGCTTCTTGATGAATGCTTTGCAGCTCTTGATGTACTTACTATTAAAATGTTGCAAGAAATTATTGTTAATCTTCAACAAGAAAACCAAATAACTATATGTATATGTGACCACCAAGCAAGAGATTTACTGGCTTGTGTAGATGTTGCAATGATATTGAGCAACGGAAAAATAATTGCACAAGATACCCCTTCTAATTTAGTTAGAGATACTAATGCAAAAAACGCATACTTTGGTGACAGTTTCAAATTTAACTAAAATCAATGCCAGATTTTATAATTTTAAAAAAAAAGATAAGTCAATTTAATAAAACAATTTCAATAAGTGGAGATAAAAGTATTAGTATCAGGTGGGTACTGTTTGCATCTTTAGGTAGTGGAATTTCTACATCAAAAAATTTATTAATGTCAGAAGATGTATTTGCTGCAATTAATGCAGTAAAAAAACTAGGAATTAAAGTAAAATTAAATAAAAATGAATGTAAAATATATGGCAGAGGAATTGATGGATATACCTATAAACAAAATTTGTCTATCGATTGCAAAAACTCTGGAACTTTAGGAAGACTAATTTTAGGTTTATTAATTAATAGTCCAAATTTAATAAAACTTGTTGGTGATAAAAGCCTTTCAAAGAGAGACTTCAAAAGGATTTCTGATCCATTAAGTAGGTTTGGAGCAAAATTTAAATTAAATAAATTTAAAAATTTACCACTCAGTATGATTGGTGCCAAGAAATTAAAGTCTATTCGGTATAAAGAGAACAAAGGTTCAGCACAGTGCAAAAGTGCAGTGATATTTGCTGGTATGAGAACAAATGGTACTACAATAATTAAAGCCAAAAAATCAAGAAACCACACGGAGCTTTTATGTAAACACCTTAATTTACCGATAGTAATTAAAAATAAAAAAAACTATGACGAAATAAAAGTCAATAAGGTAAAAAAAATTCAGGCTCTTAACTACAATATACCTTCTGATATAAGTTCTGGTGCATTTTTTATTGCACTTACGGTCTTAACAGATAATTCCATCTTAATTATAAAAAATGTTAATATAAACTCATCTAGGACAGGAATAATTACAATATTGAAAAGAATGGGTGTAAAAATTTACTACAAAAATAAAAAAGTTTATAAAGGTGAAAAAGTGGCAGACATAAAAATCGTAAGTCCAAAATCTATAAAACCTATAAATTGTCCATCAAAAATTAATAGTAAAGCAATAGATGAGTTTTTAGTTATTTTTTTAATTGCTGCTAAGGCAAAAGGTATTTCTTTTTTTAAAAATCTAGCTGAGTTAAATCACAAAGAAAGCCCAAGACTGGACTGGGGTAATAAAATTTTAAATTTAATGGGTGTTAAAACTATAAAAACAAAAGACTCAATTAAGATTTATGGTAACCCTAATTTAAATATAAATAAAAAAATTGAAATTAAGAATTACTTAAAAGATCATCGTGTATTTATGACCAGTGTAATTGCAGCCTCTACATTTGGGGGAAAATGGAAAATTTTTGACAAAGACTCTATAAAGTCCTCGTTTCCAAACTTTTTAAAAATTTTAAATGAAATTAAAAAACAGTGATTAAAAGAAAAAATATTTTAAAAATAGCAATTGATTCACCTGCTGCTGCAGGTGCTGGGACTTTGGCAAAATCTTTATCTAAACATTATAATCTTTTCTATCTTGATACTGGAAAAATTTATAGATTTATAGCATTTTTAAAAATTAAATTTCCTAAAAAGTATAATCAAAAATTTATTGCATCTAAAATCAAATCACTAAAAGTAAAAGACCTTTCAAATAAAAGTCTATTATCTGATAATATTGGAACTGAAGCCTCAATCATATCAAAAGTGAAAACAATTAGAAATACAGTCCATTCATTCCAACTAAAATTTGCCTATAATCCTCCAAAAAAATATAATGGTTCTTGTCTTGACGGTAGAGATATTACTTACAATATTGTTCCAGATGCAGATTTTAAATTTTATGTTACAGCAAATTTAAAAACTAGGGCTACAAGAAGATATAAAGAACTGAAGGGTTTGAAAAAAAAAGTTACCTACGAAGAGGTTTTAAAAAGTATTAAAAATCGCGATAAAAGTGACTTAGAGAGAAAAATATCTCCATTAAAAAGAACAAAAGATTCTCTATTGATTAATACGACAAACCTTACTAAAAGGGCATGTTTTTTAAAAATAAAAAAAATAATAGATAGGAAAACTGCAAATTAATGGAAATTTATAAAGATTTATCAAATCCAGCATCTCAAGAGTTTGAAAAATTACTTAACAGCCAACTTTCAAAAGTTAATATAGAAGAAGGAAAGATTATTGAAGGTAAAATTAATAAAATTACTGAAAAATTTGTTTTCCTTTTTGTAGAGGGACTAAAATCAGAGCCTGTACTTGATATTAACGAGTTGAAAAGCATGGGGCTGGGAGAAAAAATTAAAATTGGTGAAAAGATAGCAGTGCTTTTAGAAAAAATTGAGGATAAGCACGGGGAGGTATTAGTATCAGCTAGTAAGGCTCAAAAAATTAAAGGTTGGGATAAATTAGTAGAGGCTTATGAAAAAAACGAACCTATCATGGGTAAAATTACATCTAAATGCAAAGGTGGATGTATTGTTGAGCACATAGATACGGGTTCTTTAATGTTTTTACCTGGGTCTCAAATAAGTGACAAGCCTTTAAAAGACATAAGTCATTTGATGAACGAACCTCAAAAATTTGCTTTAATTAAACTTGATAAAATAAGAGGCAATGCTTGTGTATCCAGAAGAGAAATTATTTCCTCTTTCAAAAAAGAGGACAAAGCAAAAATTATTGAGAAATATAAAGTTGGTGACATAATAGAAGGTGCAGAAGTTAAAGGCTACAGTTCTTTTGGTTGTTTTTTTAATGTAAATGGAGAACTTGATGTTTTGGTACACTTGCAAGAAATTTCATATTCAAGGGTAAATCATCCTGATGAGGTTTTTAATATTGGTGAAAAACATAACTTAAAAGTTATAAGTGTAGATAAAGAAAAATTACAAGTTGGATGTTCGGTTAAACAATTATCACCCGATCCATTTGAACATATAGAAAATTATCAATTAAACAAAGTATACAAAGTTAAAGTTGTTAAATTGATGGATTTTGGAGCATTCTGCGAATTAGAGCCAGGTTTAACAACGTTACTTCATTCAAGTGAACTTAGTTGGACAAAGAAAAACGTGTCAGCAAAAAAAATGTTTAAAGTTGGAGATGAGATAAATTGTATAATTACTGAAATTGATAAAGAAAAAAGACGAGTAGCAATATCACATAGATTAACACAAGAAAATCCTTTTGACACTTTTGAAAAAAAGTTTCCAGTCGATAGTGTTGTTAATGGTGAAATAGTAAACAAAAATGAATACTCTTTATTCGTAAAAATAGATAATCTAGATATAGATGCTTTTTTACATTGTAATGACTTAACTTATTTAAACAACGGAGAAGAAGAACTAGCAAAGTATAAAAAAGGAGATAAAATTAAAGTAAAAGTTTTAGAAATAAAATCTTCAGAACAGAAAATTAGAGTCGGTCTGAGACAGACGCAAACTGATCCTCTTGATTTCTTTAAAGATAAATCAAAAAATCAAACTATAACAGTCAAAGTTATCTCAACAGATAATAAAGGTTTAATTGTGAGACCTGAAGGTTGTGAAATGGACTTTCAAATTAAAAAATCAGCAATAGCTATTAACGCTGCTGATGCGAGGCCAAGTAGATGGACAGGTGGTGAGAAATTGGATTGTGCGATTGCTGATCTTGATATTAGTAAGCGAAAAGTAACACTAAGTATTAAGTTATTAGAGGAAATTGAAAAAAAAGAAGCACTTGAAAAATATGGATCTGAAGGTTCTGGCAAAAACTTACCATTTTCATCATTATCTGAGGATTTAAAGAAAAAAGAAGATTAATTAAATTTAAGAAGAACTAAATTGGCTATTGTAAAATCAAAGCTTTTAAAGCAGCTATCTAATAATTATCCTAATTTCTTAAAAAAAGACCTAGAGAAATTTACAAACATAATTTTAGTGGAAATTAAAAAAACTTTAAGAAGAGGAGACCGTGTAGAACTTAGAGGTTTTGGTGTATTTTCAACGAATATTCAAAAAGCTAGAATATCAAGAAATCCTAAAACAGGCGAAAAGGTCAATACCCCTGAAAAAAAAACTATTCACTTTAAAATGTCTAAAGACTTGTTTAAAAAATTAAATAATGAAGAATAAGATTATATTTGTTGCATGTGATGCATCAGAGATAAAAAAAATTAAAAATATTATTGTCCAAACAAAAAATAATAAACTAAAGATAATACCAAAGTTTGGATTACAACTTTTCTACTCAAAAAATGGAAGAAAGTTCCTTGAAAGGTTTAAAAAAGATTTTTGGTTAGATTTAAAAATAAATGACATTCCACAAACTGCTCTTTCAGCAATCGAAAGCTTAAAGGATTTAAAAAATTGTAAGTATATTACTGTTCATGCAAATGGTGGTCTAGATATGCTAAAAGCCTCAAAAAAACATGCTAAAAAAATTAACAAAAACCTAAAAGTCCTAGGTGTTACAATTTTAACAAGCTTAAATAATAAATCTTTGAAACAGATAGGCCATACAAAGAATGTTCAACAATTAGTTTTAAAACAAGCTGAACTTATAAAAAAGTCAGGTTGTGATGGAATTGTGTGCTCACCACAAGAATCAAAAATGATAAGGAAAAAATTTAAAAATTTTTTGATAATAACACCTGGCATAAGACTTCCAGGAGATAATTCAAATGATCAAGCAAGGGTAATGACTCCAAAAGATGCTTTTAAGAATAAAGTTTCAGGGGTTGTAATGGGAAGGTCACTTACCAAAGGAAATATTAAATATAATGTAAAAAAATTAATTGATCATTTAAGCAAATGATCAAGGGCTGTAAAATCTGTGGAGTTTCTGATCCAAATACATTAAGCTTCATCGTTAATCATCCATATCCACCAAAATTTATTGGTTTTATTTGTAACTATCAAAAAAGTCCTAGATATGTTGAGTTTAAGAAATTAGAAAAGTTATTAAATATAAATAAAAATAATTGTCAGTATGTTGCTGTATTAGTAAGACCAAATGAAGAAATATTGGAAAAAATCAAAAAACTACCGTTTGACTATTACCAGTTATATGATTGCACCCCTGAACAAATAAATTCTATCAAAATAAATTATAATAAAAAAATAATTACTGCATTTACTATTAAAGACAAATCAGATCTGGAAAAATATCAAGATTTTAATGAAGTAACTGATATTTATTTATTTGATAGTAGGGGTTATGAAAAGAGTGAATCCTTTGATCATGATCTAATAAAAGATATAAAAATTAATAAACAATTAATGATTGCTGGTAACATTAAATACAGCGATGATCTTGAAAATTATGGGAAAATAGCAGATTTTATAGATTTGTCTGGAGGCTTAGAAACTTCTGGATTAAAAGATCTGTCAAAAATAGAAATTTTTTTAAATAAAGTAAAACAATTTAAAAATGAAACTTAAAAAAGGTATTCCATTAATTGATCAACATGACCAATCTGGTTTTTGGGGAGGAAAATTTGGAGGAAGCTTTATTCCTGAAACTCTAAAAAAACCCGTAGAAGATTTAACAGAGGAATTTAAAAAATTAAGAAAAAATAAAAATTTTATTAAAAAGAGAGACCACTATTTTAAAAATTATATTGGCTCTCCAACCTCTTTTGTAAAATTAGAAAATTTATCTGATCATCTAGGTGGTGCTCAAATATGGGCTAAAGTTGTTTCTGAAGCCAATGGTGGTGCTCATAAAATATATAATGCAACTGTACATGCACTTCTTTGCAAGGCTATGGGTAAAAAATATATCGTTGGTGACACAGGTGCGGGGTATGCTGGAAAAATGCTGAGTATGGCTGCAAAAAAGTTTGGCTTGAAATGTAAAATTTTCATGGGTGCTAAAGATATTAAAAGGCAAAAACCGAATTGCGATGCAATGAAAAAAAATGGAGCAGAAATCGTTCCTGTGTATTCTGGTAGTCAGACTTTGGTAGATGCTGTTAGTGAATGTATGAGATATTGGGTGTCAAATTGTGATGATACTCATATGTGTGTTGGTAGTACTGTGGGTCCAAATATATTTGTTAAAATATGTGGTTGGAGCACTGCTCAAATTTCCAGAGAATTAAAGCTACAATTAAAATCTGAATTTAACAAAATTCCAAAAAAAATTAAATTAATTAATTGTGTGGGTGGTGGAAGTTCGGCTTATGGCTTCTGGAGTGAATTTATAGATTTTGACAAAAAACAAATTGAACTTATTGGAGTCGAAGCAGGCGGACCAAAAAAATCAAAACTCCATGCAGCTCCATTAAGTAGAAATGCTAAAATTGGAGTTTTACATGGTGCTGCTTCTTATGTTTGCCAAGATAAAGAAGGTCAAATAAATAAAACAGAGTCTATAAGTGCTGGATTAGATTATCCAGGGGTAAGTCCTATCCATTGTTTCTTAAAAGATACTAAAAGAGCAAGATACACTTATGCAACTGATGAAGAGGCTTTAAATGCTCACGTTATGGTAACAAAATTTGAAAACCTAAATCCAAGTTTGGAACCTAGTCATGCATTTGCAGAGGCAATTAAAATTGCACCAAAACTAAGTAAAGATACAATTATAATTGTAAATTCTTGTGGAGATGCAAAAAAAGACAGGGATATTTTAAAAGAGAGATTGGGTAATAATTAATGGTCTCGTTAATAAATGAAGCTTTTAAAAAAGCAAAATATGCTAATAGACCAGCATTGTTAACTTATACAGTTGCTGGTGATAATACTAAAAAAAAATCTTTGGATATTCTTAAGGCAATATCAACACATGCTGATATATGTGAGTTAGGTTTTCCACATAACACTCCTATTGCAGATGGTGGTCAAATACAAACTAGTGCTTATCGCGCCATTAAAAATGGGATTAAAATTAATGATGTTTTTGGAATTGCTAAAGAGTTTAAGTTCTCAAAAAAAACAACTCCTATTATTTTAATGGGCTATTACAACATGATTTATCAATATGATGAAAATAAATTTTTAAAAAAATGTAAAAGTTCAAAAATAGATGGTTTAATTGTTGTTGATCTACCATATCCAGAAAACAAAAGTTTTTCTAAAAAATGTAAAAGAAAAGGTATCAACTTTATACAATTAGTTTCTCCAACTACATCAAATATAAGATTAAAAAAAATTATCAAAGACTCTCATGATATGATTTACTATATAAGTATGTTGTCAACTACAGGAGGAAAATTAAAAGTTTCCCCTAAAAAAATTTTAGAAAATTATTTCAAAATTAAAAATCAAAACAAATCAAAGAATGTTGTAATTGGATTTGGAATCACTGAAAAAACTATTAAATCACTCAAAAAAGCCGATGGTTTAGTTGTAGGAAGTGCGATTTGTAAGGAAATATCTAAATCAATTAAAAACGGACAAAATGCTGTCACAAATGTTACTAATGTAGTTAAAAGATTAAAAAATAAAATTAAATGAACTGGATTACAAAAATAATAAAAGCTAGTGAGAAAATCAAAACAGCTATTAAAGAGAGAGCATCAAAAGAAGATATTGCAAATAGTGACTGGACTTCATGTTGCATAGGGCCAATACTTAAAAAAGATTTAGAAAGTAATTTGTGGGTTTGTCCTGAGTGCAATAAACACCATCGAATAAAACCTAAACAAAGATTTGATATTTTATTTGGTAAAAATAATTATGAAATTTTTAAAACTCCTATTCCAAAAGATGATCCATTAAATTGGACTGACTCAAAATCATACAAAGACAGATTAAAAAGTGCCCGAAAAAAAACGGGGCTAGAGTGTGGAATGATGGTTGCTTCTGGCACTATTGATAATATTAAAATTACTGCAGTTGCATCTGATTTTGATTTTTTGGGTGCCTCAATGGCTGCTGCAGAAGGTGAAGCTTTTTTATATGGAATTCAACATGCAATAGAAAATAAAACACCTTTCCTGTGTATTAGTGCAGGTGGTGGAATGAGAATGATGGAAAGTTTAATTTCATTATCTCAGATGACTAGAACTACTCTTGCAATTAATGAATTAAAAAAAAATGGTTTACCCTATTTGGTATGTATTACGGATCCTACTGCTGGAGGAATAACAGCATCTTATGCAATGCTTGGTGATATCAATATTGCAGAACCTGGTGCATTGATTGCATTTGCAGGGGCTAGAGTTATTCAAGGTACTGTTAAAGAGGAGTTGCCTGAAGGTTTTCAAAAGAGTGAGTATGTTGAAAAAACTGGATTTGTTGACCTAATAGTTGAACGAAAAGAGCTAGCGTCTAAAATTGGAACTCTATTATCAATATTGTTAAAGCGAAATTCTGTTATAACTTCAAAACAAAATGAAACTGCAGAAGATAGTCAATCGCTTACAAAAGTTGCATCCTAAAGAGATAGATCTAAGTTTAAATAGAATAAAAAAACTCTGTAAAACCCTTGGAAACCCACAGGACAAATTAAAAGCTATTTCAGTTGTTGGTACCAATGGTAAATATTCAACTATTCAGGCTTTATTCGCAATTTTAAAAGAGACAAATATTATGTGTAATATTTATACCAGCCCTCATATCAAAAGAATAAACGAAAGATTTGTATTTAATAATGAAGAATTAAATGATGATGATCTTGTAGTTCTTTTTGAGGAAATTGAAGAAGCAAATAACAATGAACCAATAACTTTTTTTGAAATATTGACTGCAGCCTACTTTTATAATGCCTCAAAATACCCTGAAAATATTAACCTAATTGAAACAGGGTTATTTCACCGATTTGATGCAACAAATATGCTCAAAGATAATTTAGCGAGTATCGTAACATCAATTGGTTTGGATCATTTAGATTGGTTACCTGAAAATGAAAAAACAACTAAAAAAATAATATTTGAAAAAACCTCTAATTTATTAAATTCTAATATTATTATTGCAAAACAAAGTTCATCTGAAATTGTTAATGAAATAAAAAATTCAATTATAAAAAATTCTTCAAAAAAATATTTTTTTAATGAAGATTATAATTATTTATTGAAAGAAAATGGCTTTATTTATTATGAAGATAAAAATGGTGGGATTAAGCTTCCAATTCCAAATGTTAAAGGTCAATTTCAATTAGACAATATTTCAACTGCAATAGCAACTTTAAGATCAATTGACCAATTAAAGGTAAGTGAAAAACACATTAAAAATGGAATTACTAAAATTAAAAGTATTGCACGACTTCAAGAGATCGATTCTGGTAAGCTTAAAGAATTGGTAAAAAATAATAAATTACTTGTTGATGGATCTCATAACCCTTTAGGAGCAAAAGTTTTGAATGAATATTTGGAAAGTTTGAATTGTGATAAACATATTATTCTAGGTATGATGGGTAATAAAAATCATAATGAATATATGAGTTACTTTAAAAATATTGCCTCCTTGACCACTATAGATATCCCTAATCAACCAAACTCGATCAAAGGAAAAGTATTGAAAAATAAACTTAATAGCTTTGAAAACGTCAAATATAAAGAAGGTATTATTGATGCTATTAAGTCAATTCCAGTCAAGGAAAACGATATAATTTTGATAACGGGATCTTTGTACCTTGCTGGTGAGGTGTTAAATCTAAACTAAATATTTTCGTCTAGGAATTCTTTCATATGGCCTTCTGGAACTCCTCCGACTTTTCGACTTACCTCTTGACCTTTTTTATATATAATTACTGTTGGAACTCCTCTGATTCCCGCTGCTGAACCTGTATTAATTCCAGCATCTTCAATATCAGTAATGTAAAAATTTGCTTTATCCTTATACTCATCAGATAATTTGTCCATTACTGGCTTAAGAGCTTTACATGGACCACACCACGATGCTGAAAATTGAATTACTGATACGTCTTCATTTTTAATTTTACTGTCGAAATCTTCGTCTTTAAAATCTATAAGCATAAATCCTTTCTATAAATTGGAGCCTCAAAGTCAACTAGGCAATTTCATATTTTTTTTCAATGGACATTATAAATTCATTAATTTCGTCTAATTTTTTCAACTCTTCCTGATCATCTCGATTAGATGCTTGATCTCTCAATGTATCAATTTCGGTATAGGCCATGCCAATTGTTTGCCACTTTTCCTTGTTTTTACTCAATATTCTCCTAGCAATTTCACTTTTTATATTTTTGTATAAATCGGGGGGTAAAATATGAGGTGCCTCTTGGTAAATAATTTTTTGTCCAAACCAACTGCATCTTTTGTCTTGAAACTTATCTAACAATCTTAGTTTATCTTCCCAAGATGAACTATGCCACGTTTTAAATAATGCAGTATCTTTATTGGGAATAAATTTTTCATACAACGTCTCTTCTGGAAGTAAATCTTCTTGTGTTTGAGTTTGGGCTTTCTCTTCAGCAGCTTCCCTATTAATAATTTGAATGTTTTTACAAAAATTTTCACTGCCTCTTACTAACTTTGCTCTATTAATAATTGTTTCTAAATCTAATTCTGAATATGCTTTTTCCTTTAATGCAAATTTTTTATCTAATACTACTGGAGCCTTATTGGTTTTTAATACCCTTAATGCTTTTGGGCTTATTTTTTTCAAATTCGCTTTAAGCTCATTAACTGACAAATTTAAAAAAGGTTCTGGATCTCTTCTCAAATCCCAAACATATCCCCAAGACGCATAAGTAGGATGAATGCAATGTTCTGGATGAAGTGTACAAACGAGATACATCATATTTCTTCCTTTTACATTTTCAAAGATAGAATAAATTCCATCATTTTTCAAAAGTGACTCAACACTACCTTTTGTAGAAGTGCTTAAAAATTTTTCCCAATTATCTTTATGTTGATCTTTTATAATTCTAAGAATTTTTAAACTTGTAAATGCGTCGTGATAAGCTGTATGTTGTTGAGTTGTATCAAATCCTTGTTGTCGGGCAAGTGCTTCTAAAGCCAAACTTTCATTTCCTGCAGGTGTTAATTCAGTTTTTAAAGTTTTTGAGTTTATTGTTTGAGCAGCTCTTGCAACATGTAGACCATCAGACTCTTGATTGGGTGAAGAGTGAGTTAAATACGGATATCTGTTTCCTTTAAAAAAATTAAAATGAAACATTCGACGATCAAAGTTAAGATTGCTCCAACCCATAAACAAAGATGGGGCTGCTTTTGAAAAGAAATTTTCTACAGCCCCTAGAAAATCATAGTGTGAATAATTCCCTTTTGTTAGTAAATCAATACTTGTAGAATTTACTAGAAGTGCTTTAGCGCTTGGGACTTCCCCTTCTGGCATTCTTCCTCTAATATTTAACTTTCCAATTTCCTTAAGATTTTTATCCACAACTATAGCACCGACCTCAATAATGCTTCCCCAAATAGTACTGTTGGTTGTTTCTGTATCGTAAATTACTATTTTATCCATATTAATATTTAAGCTAAATTTGAAAGCTCATTAAATTTTTTTAATCTTCCCAAAAATAAGTTCTGGTAAACAACTAAATCATGATTTTGAATTTTAAATTCTTGGAATAATTTATCTACTGTGCAAACTAGAATTACACAAGAAGTGATATTAGAATTATACACAATGTTATGAGCCAATGAATATGCGCTTGTTTGTAGAAGCCATGAGTCGATATACTCCAATTTTTTTGGTTTATTACTTTGTTTAAAATCTATTATCGTTTCTCGTCCCTCATAAACTCCAACACAATCTGCTGTACCGGCATATTTATCTGGGTAGTAAAGTGTGCATTCAACTCCCCAAATTTCTTCCAATCTATTTATTAATCCTTTTTCAATTATTTCTTTGGCCATTAATTTATATTGTTCATTGTCATCAAAAAAACTCAAATTTTCTCTCCCTAAAAGATAAGACTCTAAGTAATTGTGCATATGTGAACCCCTACTACTTGCTGCTTTTGTAATTGCTTCAGCCTCTTTATACCCTGTTCTCTCACGCCAATTAGCTAATGCCGCCTTATCCTCCTCTGATTTTGTGGCATCTAAAATGGATGTAACACTTGGCAGTTTCGCTTCACCTAATAAATATCTTCTTATACCATCTACTGTAGCTCTTGAGGATTTTGGATAATCATATTTCTTATTCCACTGCATGTGATTTCTTATATTCTTTATTAGAGAAAAATAGAAATTAATTTTTGGCCTGTTTCGAATGATTAACAAATTTTTCTACATTTTCAGTTTGAACAGCTTTTTCAAGTTGTTCAGGGTCTTTAATACTTTCAAGAGTTCTTGTGATTGATCTAGCGTCTGTTCCAAACTTATCAACAACAGACATAGCTTCTTCTAATTTTTTTCTAAGAGAAATTATATTATCAAAGTGTTTTCCAAATCTTGAACTGATTGTTTTTAGATGATTATATATTTCTGTTGCACCTTTTTGAACTTTCAATGATTGAAAACCCATATGAAGAGATTGTAAATAAGCAGATAAAGTATTAGGTCCACAAATTACAACTTTATATTTTTTCATTAATTCTTGAGTTAACAATTCTTTAGTACTTGGATCTTGGTATTCTGTTAATTCTTTATATAAACTTTCAGTTGGTGCATAAACAATTGCAAAATCTGTCGTTTTTGGTGGAACAATATATTTTTCATTAACACTCTTAGCTTTAGCTTTAAAAGCAGTTGCTAATTTAGCTCTTGCATCTGCAATAGCTCTTTTATCATCCGCGTCATAACCATCGGTAATCGCTTTAAATTTTTCAACAGGAAAATGACTATCAACTGGAACCAAGACGTCTCCTTGAAGTTTAATGGCAAATTCCACATTCTCACTTGTGTCCTCTTTCATCTTTACATTAGTAATGAATTGAGATGCGGGTAATAAATCTTTAATTAAGGCATCCAAACTAAATTCTGCTAGCGTTCCATATTTTTTAACTCCAGCTAAAATTTTAGTGATCCCCTCTTGGCTTTGATTTAATAATTGCACTTGTTGGTTAAAGTTTCCAACTTTCTCATCTACTTTAGTTAAAGCTTCGGTCATATCTTTTGTTACCCCTGTTGAGAGATTATTAAACGATGTCGACATTGTACCAAGGGAAGTATTAATAGTATTATTTAAAGTATCTTTTAAAGTAACTATTTCTGTTTTTAAATTAGCTATTTCTTCTGCTTCTTTATTGTCAATCTCGTCTTTGAGTTTTGGCCTTAAATTTAGGTAAAGAATTGTTAAAACTCCCACAAGCAATAAAACAAGTAAAATTATTAAAATAAGATCCATGATTCTTAACCCTTATTTTATAGTAAAAAATTGATTAATATATTTAAATATTTAAATTAACTTAATGGAATTATCTCTTATATTAAAAATATTATTTGCCCTAATTATTGTAATTGCAGGATATGCGATCGCTAGAAATATAGATATTATAAAGATTATTTTAATATATTGGAAAGATTTAATACTTCGTAGAAAGTAACTTTGCTAATTTTTTTACACCCTGATTTTTAAAAGAAGATTTTCCAATTAACATGCAAAGCTCAGATTTTAAAATATAGCCATCATTTATGACACGTAAGTTATTTGCGGCTAAAGTCGACCCAGTGCTAGTAATATCTGTTATCAGCTCACAACCTCCGGTAAAAGGCTCTATTTCAGTTGATCCAATAGATTTTACAATTGAAAATTGAGTTACACCCTTATTATAAAAAAATTCACGTGTAAGATTTGGATATTTAGTGGAAACTCTTATTCTTCTATTTTTCTTTTCCTTAAATTCAAATGCAACTTCCTCTAAATCAGACATTGAGTAAATATCAATAAAATCATCTGGTATTGCAACTACAAGAGTGGCTTCTCCATATGGATATTTTTTAAATATTTTAATATTTCTCTGAATATTGATTTCACTTTCTTTTAATAAATCTAAGCCTGAAAAACCAATATCAAGAGATTTATCTGATAATCTTTCAACTATTTGACGTGCGTGTAGATAAATAATTTGTATGAGTGGTTTTCCTTTTATTGATCCAAACAAATTTCTTTTACTCTTAGAGACAAGTTTTAATTTATTTTTATTAAAAATTTTTAAGACATCTTTACGAAGCCGTCCTTTGCTTGGAATACCAATTTTAATTAAATCCCTCATAAATTATAAATTAAAAGCAGCTCCAACTGCAGGCACTTGCTTTTTAGAGCCAAGGTCAGAAATTAATCGATCGTAACGGCCACCTGCACACTTAATAGATGCTGATTTTGATTTCACATCTATTTTGAAGACCATTCCAGAATAATATTCTAAATGTCTTCCAAATGAGGTAGAAAATTTCACGTTTAGTTTTGATAATTTGTTTGATGAGACAGGAAAATATCTTTGATCAACTACAAGATTAATCTTATTTTTTTTAAAGAATTTGTTAAGCTCCATTGCTGCTTTGTTAATTGGACAACTAATTTTTAAAAAAGATTTAATTATTTTTGATACTTTGTTGCCTCTCTTAGCTTGTCTGGGATCTTTAATTTTTGTATCAAATCTTTTTAAAATTTCTCCAACTGATCTTCCTGCAATCATAGTTTCAGGATTTTTATTGAGTAAATATAAATAACGTTTTTTGTCAATTTCTACAATTGTGGGGTCAATATCAGCATTTGTTTCTAGACGTTTTAACAAATCATTAAAATATTCCTCTCTCCAAAAATGTCTTGATAATCTAAGTTTCCACCTTTTTGGAATATCTAATTTCGAAATAAGTAAATTGAAAATCTCAATGTTTCCAATGGTCAACGTGCCTGATGAAAATTTTAAATCTTGAAGTATTTTTATTGATGTATTTATAATTTCTTTATCATCTTTTTTTTCATCTTTAGATCCTAGAATTTCAAAACCAACTTGATTTCTTATAATTTTATCTTTTTTGCTTTGTACTTTTCTATATGCCTGACCACTATAAAAAATCTTCTCTTTTCCCTTCAAATTATTTTCTAAATATCTAAGACATGATGCAATTGTTAAGTCGGGTCTTAAGCATAATTCCTTGCCATTTATATCCGTAAAAGAAAACATGAATTTCCTAAAGTTCTCTCCTGATCTTTGAACAATATGATTTGCCTCTATTACAGATGGTAGCTCAATATATTTGAAACCCTTAGATTTTACTGACCTAAGGATTTTTTCAGATAAGTTTTTTGACTTCATTGATTAAATCTTCTTTTGGGATTGTTTTGTTATTTTCGCCCTTGATACCTTTTAAATTTTTTATGGTGACAGTGTTTTCTTTAAATTCATTTTCACCACAAATGATTGCAACTGATAAATCTCTTTTATTTGCAAAAGTTAGTTGTTTACCTAGATTTTTTTTACTATCTAAAAAAATTTCAGCATTAATACTATTATCTCTTAGTCGATCAACCATCTCATAATAGTTTTTTAAATATTTTTTATCCATTACACATACTAAAACTGGTTTTTGCCCCTCTACATTAATCTGATCTAATTGCATTAAAGCAAATAACAATCTATCAACTCCAAAACTTATTCCAGTGCCTGGAATATCAACCCCTCTAAATCTTGATATGAGTTTTGCATACGCTCCACCTGAACATATGCTGCCGATATCAACTTCCTTACCTTTGTTATTTGTGACTTTGAAATTCAAGTTTGTTTCGACAATAAAGTCCGAATAGTAAGCTAATCCTCTAACAATCGTAAAGTTTGTTTTAACTTGATTTAAATTTGATCCATATCCAAGTATCTCAAATACATTTTCTAATTCACTTATTCCTTCTTGAGACAATTGATTTTTTAAGGTTTGTTTTAATTCTTTTAAATCTTTTATTTTTAAGAAATTTAATATTTGTGCTGCTTGTTTATCAGTTAAATCAGCCCCTTTAGTAATTGCTCCACTTTGATCTTTTCTCTCTTTCTTTAATAGGTCTTCAACTCCCTTTAGACCAAATCCTGGCTTATCCAATTTATCTATAGCTCTAATAACTTTGACCTGTTTTTCTTCAGATATTTTTAATTCATTAATTAAACCTTGCACAATTTTTCTATTACTTACATTAATTGTAAATTGATCTTTGTTTAAACCACAATCTGATAATGTGCTTGATATTAGATTACAAAGTTCTGCATTTGCCTGTGCTGGATCAACATTCCCAACAATATCAAAGTCTGCTTGCATAAATTCTCTATACCTTCCGTTTCCAGCTTTTTCGTTACGAAAAACATTTTGAATTTGATACCTTTTGAAAATTGATGGAAGTTCTTGATTATTTTGAGCTATAAATCGTGCAAGTGGGCTTGATAAGTCATATCGAAGCGTAATACTTTTTTCACCATCTTGGAATGAGAATACATCAGACATAGGATTGGCCTCATCTTCTGCCAAAAAAGATCCAATATTTTCACTAATTTCAAACGAAGGGGTTTCAAGAGGTTCTGCTCCAAACTTAATAAAATTATTCTCTATAGCTTTTAATAGCTTCTTTTTGAGAAGAAGTTTATTTTCCCAACGATCTTCAAAACCTGAAGGTAATCCAGGTACTAATTTATTTTCTTTATCCATTTTTTGGTACCCGGGCTGAGAATCGAACTCAAACTTAAAGTTCCACAAACTTTCGTGCTAACCGTTACACCACCCAGGCATCCCTTGTTTTTATATTATTTTCTGTGGATTTAAAATTATATTATAAATAAATAGCCTAAAGGCTATGTAGGCTATTTCTGTGAGTACTTCTTAAAGTCTCTCTAAATGTAAAATTTATAATCATGAGCAGTCTTTTAGACAAAAACTACTATAACACAAGAGCTAATTTAGTAAGGACGTGCATCTAGTATAATTAGATAAAACGTCCTTAAAATATTAAAAAGAAATTAGTCTACTTTCTTCAAATTAACTGCAGAAGGGCCTTTGGGACCGTCTTCTAATGTAAATTCAAGTTTATCACCCTCATTAAGATATCTCATTCCAGCATCTTTTACAGCAGAGGCATGAACAAAGGCATCTTTTTCTTTATCGTCTCTTTCAATAAAGCCATATCCTTTTTTTCCATTATACCATTTAATTTTACCAGTTAGTGTACTCATCTTATTTCTTAGTCCTTTTGTTATTTATTATAGTAAATAGGTTAATTTTTTTTTTAATTATTTCAAGACGAAAAGTTGATGGTGGTGCCTCGGGAAGGATTCGCACCTCCGACACAAGCCTTTTCAGGGCTCTGCTCTACTCCTGAGCTACCGAGGCAGGATTTTAACCTCTAAAGATTATTCTGCCTTTTGTTAGGTCATAAGGTGTCATTTCTACAGTAACGTTATCACCTTGAAGAACTCTAATTCTGTTTTTTCTCAACTTACCTGCTGTATGAGCTGTAACGGTATGTCCATTTTCTAACTTAACTCTAAACATAGCATTTGGAAGTAGATCAATTACTTTGCCTTTAAATTCCAGTAAGTCTTGTTTTGACAAATTTATTTTCTCCTAATTCTTTTTATTACTGATTGAGCGTGTCCAACCAGGCCTTCGTAATTTGCAAGTGTTATAACTGATGGTCCAAGACTTTCAATACCCTTTTTTGATAGGTTTATGTAAGAAATTCTTTTATAAAATTCATTGACACCAATTCCACTTGAATATTTTGCGGATCCATTTGTTGGAAGAACGTGATTAGAACCAACATTATAGTCTGTCATTGCCATTACTGCATATTTTCCTAAACATATAGATCCAGCATTTCTAATTTTAGAAACATAAGATTTATAATTTTGAATATTTAACTCTAAATGCTCTGGTGCTAATTTGTTTACAATTTCAATTATTTTTTTGTCCGAATTTACATACATCAAAATTCCATTATTATTTAAACTCTTTCTAGCTACAGATACTCTTGGAATTTTTTTTAATTGTTTGATTAATTCAATTTTTACTTTTTCTAGTAATTTTTTATCTTTTGAAATCAAAATACATTGAGCAAGATTATCGTGTTCTGCTTGACCAATTAGATCACTTGCAACCCATTCAGGATTTGAAAATTTATCACAAACGATAGTTACCTCTGAGGGGCCAGCTGTCATTCCTTCGATGCCAACATCTCCAAAAACTTCTTTTTTTGCTGCAGCCACATAAGCGTTTCCAGGACCAACAATTTTATCAACCTTTTTAATTTTTTTCGTTCCGTAAGCAACAGCTGCAACTGCAGAAGGGCCACCTATAGAATAAATTTCTTTTATTTTACATTTTCTAGCTGCGTATAAAACCGCTGGATTTTGCTTTCCTTTAAAACCTGGGTTAATCATTATTAATCTTTTAACACCAGCTACAATAGCTGGAATAGCATTCATTAAAACACTAGATGGATAAGATGCTGAGGAACCAGGAACATAAATAGCAACAGAGTCTAAAGGCAAATATTTATATTCAAGTTTATTTTTAAATTTATCAACATAAGAAATATTTTTAAATTTTTGAAGAGAATGAAATTTGTAAATTCTGTTATATGCAAGATCAATAGCTTTTTTTACTTTTTGATTTAAGGACTTTATAGAATTATTAATTTGTTTAGAGCTTGGAACAATTGTTATGTTTTTATTAAATCTTTTCTCATATTTGAGTAAAGCTTTATCACCATTTTTTTTTACATCTTTGATAATACTATTTACGGAAATAGAACTTGATTGAATTTTCTTTTTACGTTGTAAGAGTAACTTATTTAACGAATTATCAAAATTATTTTTATTTTTACTAAGTATTTTCATTAATCTTCAATTTCATTTTGATCTTCAAGTCTTACTTCAATTGTCTCCGTAGTTAAAGCAATGTACGCATTATTATTAAAAATTAAGTTTATTTCATAATCAGTATTATTTTTCAAATAATCAATTCCAATCAAATCTAAAACTAGATCCTGATTTGATTGATCTATATTTTTAGATTTTACTTTATCAATAAAATCAAACCTACAGATACTATTGATTTTTTTATCCTCTTGATCAATTTCAACTTTTGTCCTCTCAATAGACAACAAAAACACTTTATTTGATGGCAGATATTTTATATCAACGACTTTAACCTTTGCGCCAGCGCTGCATGCAGATATCATTTGGAGACCTTCTTGATCATTTGCAATAATTTTTGCTAGATATTTTTTTTTCATTAATTTATTCGACGTATTTTTACACCAACTTTTTTTAACTTTTTTTCTATATTTTCATAACCTCTATCTAAATGATAAATTCTATTGATAACAGATTTCCCTTTAGCTGTTAGTGCGGCTAGTACTAATGAAACTGACGCTCGTAAATCTGTAGCCATCAACTCTGCTGGTACAAAATTTATGTTCCCTTTCACTAATGCTTTATTTCCTTTTGTTAAAATTTGAGCACCCATACGATTCAATTCAGCAACATGCATAAATCTATTTTCAAAAATATCTTCTCTAATTATTGACTTTTTATTTGCTTTGCACAATAAAACCATAATTTGTGCCTGTAAGTCAGTTGGAAAACCTGGGTAAGGAGAGGTTTTAATTTTTAAACTTTTTATCTTTTTTTTACCTATAATATTTACCTTGTTGCGACTAACTTTTATTTTAGCGCCAATTTTCTTTAAAATATTAAGTTCGGTTTTAATTATATTAGGTATCACATTTTTTATTTGCAGGTTTCCCTCTGTTAATGCTGCTGCAATCAAATAAGTTCCAGCTTCTATCCTGTCAAACATAACTGAATAACTGATTTCTTTAACTTCTTTTACTCCTGAGATTTTTATTGAACGTTTCCCTATCCATTTAATTTTGCAACCCATTTTTATTAAAAAATTAACTAAATCTTTTATTTCTGGTTCAATTGCACAATTTTTTAAAATAGTACTACCTTTTGCAAAACAAGCAGCGATTATTAAATTTTCGGTAGCACCTACAGATATTTTTGGAAATGTGATATTGGCACCTACAAGTCCTTTTGATGCATTGGCATAAACGTATCCATTTAAAATTTGAAATTTAACTCCAAGTTTTGATAAGGCTTTGAGATGAATGTCAACAGGTCTGGTCCCTATTGCACACCCACCTGGAAGTGAAACTTTTGCATTTCCAAATTTAGCAAGCAATGGACCAAGTACTAATATTCCAGCTCTCATAGTTTTGACCAAATTATAAGAAGCGAAAATTTTTTTTTGTTTTGAATTATCTACAACAAGACTTTGTCCTTCAAATTTTGTTATTGATCCCAATGATTGAAGTAAATTTATCATAGTCTCTATATCTTTTACTTTTGGTAAATTCTTTAAAGTTATTTCCTTCCTTGAAAGCAAAGTTGCTGCCAAAATTGGTAGTGATGCGTTTTTTGAACCTGAAATGTATATTTGTCCCTTGAGCTTCTTTGCTCCAAAGACTTCTAGTTTTTGCATATTTAAACTTTGGGTAATGTTACTCCAGTTTGTCCCATGTACTTTCCATCTCGATCTGCGTAAGTTACCTCTGGTTTTTCATTTCCTTTTAAGAAAATAAATTGTGCTACTCCTTCATTTGCATAAATTTTTGCAGGTAATGGTGTTGTGTTAGAAAATTCGAGAGTAACATATCCTTCCCAGCCAGGTTCTAATGGAGTAACGTTAACAATGATTCCGCATCTTGCATATGTTGATTTACCTAAGCAAATAACCAAGATATCGTTTGGAATTTTAAACTTTTCTACAGTTCTGGCTAATACAAATGAATTTGGTGGAATGATACACTCAGATACTTTTTTTGTCACAAAATTTGTGGGTTTAAAGTTTTTAGGATCAACAATCTCAGAATTAACATTAGTAAAAATTTTAAACTCATCTGATACTCTCGCATCATAACCAAAAGAGGAAAGTCCGTATGAGATGCTCTTGCCTCTTACCTGCTTTTCCTCAAATGGTGAAATCATATTTTGTTCTTTGGACATTTTTCTAATCCATTTATCTGAGAGAACTGACATTATTTATTTTTTTTCTTAGTTTTTTTTTGAAAAATCTTTCTTTTTTTTAAGTTTTTTCTTAAGGCTAAACTTAAACGTTCGTTTTTATCTTTAGAACTCATTCTTTATTTGGATTTGTGAGGAAGTCTAAAGATATTGGTTTATTTGGATCTAAAGGTTTAATTTTAGTTTCTTCTTGTTTTGAGCCTTCCTTAGCTAATCGTTTAGCTTTTTTTTCAGCAAGCTTTTTTTCTCTCTTAGCTTGCTTTTCCATAAGCTTATTACCTTTGGTTGACTTATAATCGTAGTGAATTCCCATAACATTTCCTTAAATAGATATAAATCATATTAGCTAAAAAATTAAGGCAATAATTTGAAAAAAATGCATTATTATATACAAAATATAAATTGTTTCTTTGCTCCTGTAGTTAAATGGCATAACAAGTCATTGG
>CACBHL010000007.1 GCA_902539035.1 uncultured Pelagibacteraceae bacterium | reverse complement strand
GTGCATCAGCTGGAAATGACTTATATCATCCAATTCAAGCTTTAATTATTGGTATGATTGGTGTTGTAATTTCCTACAAACTTCATTATTGGGTTGAACGAAAGTTCAAAATTGATGATGCAGTTGGGGCAGTAGCTGTACATGGTTATGCTGGCTTTATTGGGCTTGTAATCTGTGGATTTGTTTTGAATGGTTATCCTTCATCTGGATATAGCGTTGGAGCTATGTTTGATGGAACAACTTACGCAACAATTAATCCATTAGGTCAATTTATAGGAGCAATAATAATGTTCTTAGTTCTAGGACTTATACCAGGATATATAATTGCTAGAGTTCTTAACGGAATGGGTAAATTAAGAATCCCACGAGAAGTTGAGATAGCAGGACTAGACTATGAAATGATGGAGACTGCAAAAGATGATGAAAAAGCAGTCGCATCAGCAACCAGGTAAAGGAGAAAAATATGGCTACAGTATCAAACTGGATAGATCATCTAAATAAACCTGCAGAAGAGGTTGCTGGATCGGTTTATCCTGGAGCAGGATCTAGTGAATTTATACTAGTCCTATTGTTAATTGCTGTATGGATTGGATGGAGTGTCATCACAGATAAATCAGAGAGGGAAGAACTTGATAGATTATCTAGAAAAAGACACGGTGCAAACGATCATAAAAGCAATATTACCGATTGGTAATTAAAAGAAAATTTGGGCGCTACTTGAAAGTAGCGCCCTTTTTTTATAATCTTATTATAATGAGTGAAGATAAAAACGAAGAGCTAAGACCCACTAAAATGAGAGGTGTTGCTTTTCCAAAAGCAAAGTATGGTGTAATTCTCGCAATTATCTTAATAGTTATTGTAAATTTTATTTTATATAAGGAAACTATCTTTTCATTTTTTAAATAATTGTGATAGCCTAGGTAATGGCTAAAAACTTATTCAAAATAGCAAAGCAAAAAAAAATAAAATATTTCTTAATAAGCTTTGTTGATCTTTTTGGTGTACTCAGATCAAAACTAGTTCCAGCGCATGCTATTAAAGAAATGCAGACTACAGGAGCAGGATTTGCTGGTTTTGCAGCTTGGCTAGATATGTCTCCTGCAGATAGCGATATGTTTGGTGTTCCAGATCCAGACAGTCTTATTCAATTACCTTGGAATAAAGAGGTGGGATGGCTTGCATCAGACTTATGGATGAATGGTAAACCTGTAGAAGCCTCTCCAAGAGTAATGTTAAAGAATCAAATTAAGAAATTAAAAAAACAAAAATTAACAATGAAATCAGGTGTAGAGTGTGAATATTTTTTAATTTCACCTAATGGAAATTCTATTGCTGATGTAAGAGATACTCAATCTAAACCTTGTTATGATCAATCAGCGTTAATGAGGAGATATGATTTAATTAAAGAAATTTGTGATTGCATGATTGAGATGGGATGGGGTCCTTATCAAAATGATCATGAAGACGCTAATGGACAATTTGAAATGAATTGGGACTATGAAGATTGTCTAAAAACAGCTGATAGACACACATTTTTCAAATATATGGTAAAAACCATAGCTGAAAAACATGGTTTGAGAGCAACATTTATGCCTAAACCATTTGAAAACCTCACAGGTAATGGCTGTCATGCCCACGTATCAGTTTGGGATGGAAAGAAAAATAAATTTTTAGATAAATCTGACAAGTTTGGACTCAGCCAAATGGCTTATAATTTTTTAGGTGGTGTAATTAAAAACGCTTCATCCCTATCTGCTTTCTTTAATCCAACAATTAATAGCTATAGGAGAATTAATGCACCTCCAACCAAATCTGGGGCATCATGGTCACCGAGCAGCATATCTTACACGGGCAATAACAGAACACATATGATAAGAATTCCAGATCCTGGTAGATTTGAATTAAGATTGATGGATGGATCTGCAAATCCATATTTATTACAAGCAAGTGTATTGGCTGCTGGTATATATGGATTAATAAATAAAATTGATCCAGGAGAGCCTCTTACTTGTAATATGTACACAGATTACAAAAAATATCCTAACTTACCTAAATTACCAAATGAACTTCAAGACTCGCTTGAACTTTTAAAAAGTAATAAGGAAATGAATGAAGCTTTTGGAAAAGAAACAATTAATAGTTATATAAAACTTAGGAAATCTGAAATTAATGATTTTGATAATAAAGAAAACTTCGATAAGTCCAAACCTGTAACACAATGGGAAAGACAAAATACTTTAGACTGTTAGAGTGAAGAGTTTAAAAAGTATTAAAAACTGGACACTTACAAAATCTTTAAAAAACAATAATTTCAGTTTTAAAAGAAATTATGTTTTAAGATTTGTCCCTTCTTTGTTATTAACAAACGCTTTTAAATCAATTTCTAGTTGGAAAAATTATAAGGCTACACCCCTAATTAAACTTGATAAATTACAAATAAATTTAAAACTCAATAAGGTTTTTTATAAAGATGAGTCCAAAAGATTTCATTTAAAATCTTTTAAGGCATTAGGAGGAGCATATGCTGTTGAAAGAATATCTAAAGGAAAAAAAAATATAATAATTTCCTCAGCAACTGCTGGAAACCATGGAAGATCTGTTGCATGGGGTGCAAAAAGATTAGGTTTAAAATGTAAAATCTTTGTTAGTCAATACGTAAGTGATACTAGAGTTAAAGAAATTGAAAAATTCGGAGCCGAAGTAATAAGAGTTAAAGGAGATTATGAAAACTCACTTAATGAATGTAAAAAGTTATCGAAAAAAAATAATTGGAAAATAGTACAAGATGTTTCAACAAGAGACTACAAATTAGTCCCTCTACTTACAATGGCAGGATACTCAATAATGATAAGAGAAATATCTAAACAAACTAATCAATATATAACCCATATTTTTTTACAAGCCGGTGTAGGGGGCATGGCTGCTGGTGTTGTAGCCGGTGTTGCAAAATATTTTAAAAGAATTCCAAAAATTATAATTGTTGAGCCTGATAGAGCTGATTGTGTACTTCAGAGTATTAAAATTAATAGACTTAAAAAAATTAAGATTAAAAAAGAAAGTATCATGGGCGGTATGTCATGTAATGAAATGTCATATATTCCTTGGCAAATATTAAAAAAAACAAGCAATTGTTGTGTATCTGTAGGTGATCGGAATGTTGCCAAAACTGTAGCTATGCTTAAAGACAAAAAGCTCAGCAAAAATTCAATAATTGGTGGAGAATGTTCAACACCTGGAATTATAAGCCTAATTGGTGTTTGTAATAATTATAAGACTAAAAAACTCATTGAACTTAACGAAAAATCTAATGTTTTAGTAATAGGATGCGAAGGTAATGCAGATGTTAAACTTTACAAACAACTGCTATCTAAAGGAAGAAAATAAAATTCACATGACAAAAAATGCAATATTTTGGATCAGGGAAGATTTTAGAATTGAATATAATCCTGCTCTTTCTTTTGCTAGTCAAAATCATGATAATGTTATTGGATTATTTATTTATAACAAAGCTGATTTTGATAAAAAACGAGAAGCACAAAAATGGTGGCTTTATAAATCTTTAGAAGAATTTAAATCAGAATTATCAAAATATAAAATAAATCTTCAAATATTAGAGGGAGATGAGCTAGATGTGTTATCAAAGATAAAAAAAAAGGACGATGTTTCAGTTTATTGGAATAAAATATACGAACCAGATGTAATTGCTAAAGGCAAAAAAATTAGAGATGCTTTTTTAAAAAATGAAGTTCAATTTAAATATTTTAAAGGAAATATATTAAACGAATTTCAAGAAGTAACTAAAAACGACGGAACACCCTTTAAAGTATTTAGTCCATTTTGGAGAAATGCTGAACAAAAATATTTAAGCTTACCTCCAAGTAAAAATTATATTATAAAAAAAAAGACAAAGTTAATCACAGTTTTCAAGAATTGTATTGAGCCTAAAGATATTTTGCCTAAAAAGAATTGGTATAAAAAATTTGAAAAATATTGGCAAGTTTCAGAAAGTGATTCTAAAAAAGTTCTTAATACTTTAATTGAAAAAAGGATTAAAGATTATGGAACAGCTAGAGATTATCCATCAGTTGAAGGTACATCAAAATTGTCTCCTTATATTAAACATGGTCAAATTCATGTAAGTACTATTTGGCAAAAGTGTAATGAAATTAAATCTAAAGGAATTGGCTACAGAAAATATATCAATGAATTAGGCTGGCGTGAGTTTTCACATAGTTTAATTAATTATTTTCCAGAATTTTTAAAAGGTAATTATAGGAAAGAATTTGATCGATTTCCTTGGGTAAAAAACGAAAAGTTTCTAAAAGCATGGAAATCGGGAATGACAGGCTACCCTATTGTAGATGCTGGAATGAGAGAGTTATACGAAACTGGATGGATGCATAACAGAATTAGAATGGTAGTTGGTTCTTTTTTGGTTAAGCATTTGAGAATTAATTGGACTGAGGGTGAAAAACATTTCAGAAATTGTTTATTAGATTTTAATAAAGCAAATAACGTAGCTCAATGGCAATGGGTTGCTGGTTGTGGAGCTGATGCTGCACCTTACTTTAGAATATTTAATCCAATTTTGCAGGGTGAAAAATTTGACAAAGAAGGTTTGTATGTGAAGAAATGGGTTCCAGAATTAAATAAAGTGCCTAATAAATTCATCCATAAACCTTGGGAAATGGAACACAAATATCAAGAAGCAATAAAGACTATAATAGGTAAAGATTATCCTAAACCTATTGTAATCCACGAAAAAGCAAGAGCTGCTGCTCTAGAGGCTTTTCAATCACTTAAGAAATAAATGCTCTATTCACCAATAAAATGGTGAATAATTGTTCTATTTTGTGGCTCTAAACGATGTTCAAATAAATATAAACCTTGCCAAGTTCCAAGTAGTAATTCATTATTTTTAATACTAAGTGAGATTTGATTGTTAGTTAAGGCAGATTTTATATGAGCGGGCATATCGTCTATACCCTCAGTGGTGTGTACGTACAATTTATTGTTCATAGGCACTAGTTTATCAAAATAATTTATTAAATCTGTTTGAACATCTGGATCAGCATTTTCTTGAACAATTAGGGATGCGCTAGTATGTTGAATACTTAGATTAAGTATTCCATTTTTAAAATTATTTTTGTTAATCCACTGAATTGTCTGATCAGTGAATTCATACAACCTTTGACCGGTAGTACTTATTTTAAGATTAAAGAACTCTTGCTTCATTAATTTTTTTCTACAGATGTTAATTCATATAATCGACTAATAGTTCGTTTAAATGGGTTTTCTAATAATCTTGATGAAGTAAATTGATCTATATTTTGATCAGCAGTAACAGCTAAAGGGATATTTTTGTCATATATGACATCTATTAAAGTTATAAATCGCTGTTGTTGATTAGAATTAATATCATTAAATTGTGGAATATTATCAAGAGTAACAAATTTGCAATTTTTAATTATCTCCAAATAATCTTCAGCACCAAGGTTTCGATTACATAGATCATCAAAATTAAACCTAGCTACTCCTTCATAAAAACGGTCTATTTTAAAATCTCTTCCCTTTATGTTAATTATTTTTGATAAATGATTTTTATTTTTTGTGATAGTTCTAAAAAATTTATTTATTTTAAAATTAGTCTCTTGATTGAGAGGGTAAAAATATCTTTGTTTTTGATTTTCATTTGATTTTCTATAATCGTCTTCTATTTTGAGCTCAAGTTCAACAGAATGTTTCTCCATAATTTTTATAAAAGGTTTAAACTGGTCTCTTTGAAGTCCATCTTTATAAAGTTCAGAAATTTTTGTATTAGACGTTAAAATAATTTTAATTTTTTCTTTAAATATTTGCTCAAATAATTTTCCTAAAATCATCGCATCAACAATATTGGTTACTTGAAACTCATCAAAATAAATTAATTTAGTTTTAGATTTTAAATCTTTTACAAATTGGTTGATTATATTTTCCTCATTATTTTCCTTTCTTTCATGTGCAAAATCATGAAAACTTAGCATAAACTCATTGAAGTGCTGTCTTAATTTTTTTTCCTCTACTAAATTAAAAAAAAAATTTAAGATCATTGTTTTGCCAACACCAACACCTCCATGTAAATAAAAAGCTAGTCTTGAATTATTTTTTGAAAAGAATTTATTTAAAATTGATTTATTAAAATTTAATTTATAATAACTTTTTAATTCGTCAATGACAGTTAATTGATAAGAATTAATTTCTAAATTATTTTTCTTACAAAAATTTTGAAAAAGATTGTCTAAATTCATTTTTTGGTTTTAAAGTCAATACCATATTCTGATCTTGGTCCTTTACGTAATCCAAATGGACCAGAAATAAATATAGTTAATGGTCTTGTTCCTGGCTTTAGATCCACTCTATGCAAATTATTTGCTGATCTAAAGCCAATATAACCAGGTGGTCTCCAGAATTTTCCTTTACTTAAAGTCTCCCAATAACCATCTCTTAAAACTATTGTTATATAAGGAAAAGTGTGATTATGGACACCATCACCGTGATCATCAGCTAACATCTCGTGAATTAGTATATTAAATGGGAACCACCTTGGTCGGTGTCTCATAAGAACATAATATCGGTTCATCCATGGCTTTGCTTCATCGAATTTAGGATGAGAAGGACCTCTGTCTAATACAACTTTTTTTCTTCCGATCTTATCTAGAAATTTCAAGATCATGATTAATTATATTTGTCTATAGATCCATTTCTTATTAGATATATGCTGTTATTAAATATCAATGGTTTAGAAATTAAATTACCAGATACTTTTTGTTCTTTTAAAATATCGCCTGAGCTTAAATCTACAACGATGATTCTACCATTTGAATTTGTTAGATATAAATTTTTATTTCCAATAGCAAAACCTATCGGATACAAATTCTTTTTCTCTTTTTCTTTATAATTTTTGTACAAATTGGTTATTCTAACAATATTTCCCTGATTTTTTTCTATTATGTATAAAAATCCTTCATTAGAAATAGTGAAAATAAAATTACCCACTATTATAGGTGTTATATTGGAGTTTATCTCTGCTATCCAATTAATTGTTCCTGTTTTGACATCGATAGAATAAAATTCACTTTTATTATTAGAGAAGAAAATAGAATTGTTATCTGATACGAGTTTAGAAAATTTGAAGTTAAATGCCTCACTTACTATATCACGGCCTTGTGTTGGCAACAACCAAGTTATTAAACCAGTTTTAATATCTACTGCAGTTATATCACCGACAGAATTGTTAAAGACAATAATATCATTTAAAAGTATAAGTGAATATTTGGAGCTTGATACTGTAAAAGTATCTTCAGTTTGTAAGTTCCAACATTCAGACCCGTCTATAACACTAAAGCATCTGAGAGTATTCTTGTAATCAATAACGTAAAATTTATTACCATACTTTTTAATATCAGAGTTAAATGGATAGGCGTTATTCTTTGACCAATTTAATTCACCTGAGTTTAAGTTAAATGAGTAATATTTTGAAATATTATCAGTAACAATAAGATTTTCTTTATTTAAAATGAAGTCTAACTTGGGTAGTAGTTTTTTTTCTAAATCTGAGTAATAATTCCTTTTCCATATAATTTTTTGATCTTTGTTATATTTAATAATCGAGCCTTTTCTATCAAAAAATATTACACCATCTTTTAAAATTATCGGAAAAAAATCAATTTGACTAAAATCTTTAAATTTCGAAAACTTAAAGTTACCAGTTTTATTCAATTCTCCCTCAAAATTTTGAAATCCAAAATTATTTCTGTTATTAAAAACTTTGTTATTAGTTTTATCAAAAGATATATCTAATTTAAGGTCTTGATTAAATTCAGATACAATTTTTTTTTCTTTAGAGAATACTTTTTTAATATTTGGTTTCGATGCTAACTCTTTTTCTTTGTCTTGCCAAAGTTTGGAATTTTCGTTAAAGGAACAATTGTTTATGAAAAAAAAAGCAATTAATAAAATAATTAATTTATTCACTCAAATCTCTATTCAGTCTTTTTTCTGATTCTAATCTAATATCTGGATTTGAGTTTACTAATTTTAGTATTTGATTAAAAAACTCTTTAGCTTTTTGATTTTGATTTTTTGAGTAAAAAAACTCAGCCATTAAGTATAAAGCATGAGATTTCCAAATACTTTCTGATTTTATAAGAGGATTTAAGATATCTAAAAGATCGCTTTCAGTAGCTAAATCAGCATTAAATAAGGCTTTTTTATAGATTACTAAATTTTTAATTTCTTTATTTAGTGAAGTTTTTTCAATTAAAATATCAAAATAGGTATTTATTTGATCCTGCTCAGTGATAATCTTATTATCAATTATAAAGTAAAGTGACAAGGGAGAGTAAGTCGGATCCTTTTTGTTAATTATTTCGATTAATTTATTAGCTGTTTTATCTTTAGATTTTTCTGAGTATTCAATGATTGTTAAATTGAAATCTTCTGAAATCTTTTTTTTTTGATTAATTGTATATCTATCGAAACTATAAAAGCTAATTATAGCAATTATTATTATTGAAACAGATAAAATTATTTTATTTTTATTATCAATAATAAAATTTTTAATTTTATCATTCCTGTTATTATTATTAATTATCGATATTTCTTCATCCATATTTAAATCATATTACGCAAAACATACTGAAGTATTCCACCATTTTTATAATACTCCAATTCATTTTTTGTATCTATTCTACACAGTGCTTTAATTTTTTTAATTTCACCTGAAATATATTTAATTTCGACATCTACCTTATCTGACGGACTAATTCCATCTTCAAGTTTTAAAACACTTATTAACTCTGATCCGCTTAAATTTAGACTTTTTCTATCCATACCATCTATAAATTGTAATGGTAACACTCCCATACCTATCAGGTTAGATCTATGTATCCTTTCAAAACTTTCTGCTATCACAAGTGTTATCCCAAGTAATTTTGTACCCTTTGCAGCCCAATCTCTTGAAGATCCAGTGCCATATTCTTTTCCACCAATTACAACTAAGTCTGTTGCCCTTTTTTTATATTCCACAACTGCATCATAAACTGGTAATATTTTATTTTCTGGATATATTTTTGTGTAGCCACCCTCAGTGCCTGGTACCATTTCGTTTCTAATTCTTATATTTGCAAAAGTACCTCTCATCATAACTTCATGATTACCTCTTCTAGCACCATAAGAGTTGTAATCTTGAGGCAAAATTTGATGCTCCATAAAATAATCTCCAGTAGGACTATCTTTTTGGATACTTCCTGCTGGTGAAATATGATCAGTTGTAATCATATCACCAAGTATTAGTAATGGTCTTGCATCCTGAATAGGCTTAAACCCTTCAGGCTCATCAGGTAAATTATCAAAGAAAGGTGGTTTTTTAACATAAGTTGATCCAGAGTCCCAATTGTAGATACTACTTTTTTCACTTTTTATATCCTGCCATTGCTTTGGACCTTCTGCTACATTTGAATATCTTTCAATAAACATTTGTGCATTTAATGATTTTTTTAAAGTATCTTCAATTTCTTTATTTGATGGCCAAATATCTTTTAAATAAATATCTTTTCCACTTTGATCTTTTCCAAACGAGTCCTTGTACAAATCAAATTCCATATGACCAGCAAGTGCATAAGCAACAACCAATGGAGGAGAAGCTAAATAATTTGCTTTTACATGTGGCGAAATCCTGCCTTCAAAGTTTCTATTTCCAGATAACACAGATACTCCATAAAGTTTGTTGTTTTGAACTGCTTCAACTATATTTTCGGGTAAAGGGCCTGTATTTCCTATGCATGTTGTGCAACCATAACCCACAAGATTAAAACCTAATTTATCTAAAAATAGATTTAGTCCTGCTTTTTTTAGATAATCTGTAACTACTTGAGATCCTGGTGCTAATGAAGTCTTTACCCATGGCTTTACGTCTAGACCAAACTCAACAGCCTTTTTGGCTAATAATCCAGCACCAATTAAAACATTAGGATTTGAGGTATTGGTACATGATGTTATCGCAGCAATTAAAACGGACCCATCTCTAATTTTATAATCTTCTCCTTTAACATTAAAAGCTTCAAACTGATTTTTATTTGTTGCTTCTTTGAAAACTTTTAAAAAACTTTTTTTGGCATCCGTTAATAAAACTTTATCCTGTGGTCTTTTTGGTCCTGAAATTGTTGGCACTATAGTCGACATATCTAGACTCAAAGTATCAGTAAACTCTATACCTTCGCTTGCCCATAGTCCTTGTTCTTTTGCATATGTTTCAACTAATGAAATTGTATCTTCATCTCTGCCTGAAAATTGAAGATACTTTAATGTTTCGTTATCAATTGGAAAAAATCCACAAGTTGCTCCATATTCTGGAGCCATGTTAGCAATGGTGGCTCTATCTGCTAAAGTCAAATTTTTTAAACCCTCCCCATAGAATTCAACAAATTTTCCAACTACTCCTTTATCTCTAAGCATTTTTACTATTGTTAAGACTAGATCTGTAGCAGTTGTTCCTTCTGGCATTTTATTTTTTACTTCAAATCCAATGACCTCTGGAATAAGCATAGATATTGGTTGGCCAAGCATTCCTGCTTCAGCTTCAATACCTCCTACTCCCCATCCTAAAACTGACAATCCATTTACCATAGTCGTATGACTATCTGTACCAACTAAAGTATCAGGAAATAAATAATTCTCATCTTTAAATTTTTCACACCAAACAACTTTAGATAAATATTCTAAGTTCACTTGATGACAAATTCCTGTTCCTGGAGGTACAATTCTAAAATTATCAAATGCATCCTGACCCCATTTTAAAAATGAATATCTTTCAGCATTTCTTTTAAATTCAATATTTACATTTTTTTCGAAAGAATCTGCTTTAGATGACTGATCGACCTGTACAGAGTGATCAATAACTAAGTCGACTGTTGATAATGGGTTGATTGAGTTAGGATCTATATTCTTTTCTTTAACTGCCTCTCTCATTGCAGCTAAATCTGCAACTGCTGGTATACCTGTATAATCTTGAAGTAATACTCTAGCAGGCCTGTATGCAATCTCTGTAGAAGATGTTTTGTTATCTAACCAATCTTTTAGTGCATCTATTTGAGATTTTGTAACAGATAAATCATCCTCATATCTCAATAAATTTTCCAGAAGAACCTTTAAGGATTTAGGTAATTTAGAAATACCTTTTAATCCATTGGTCTCAGCTTTACTAAGAGAATAATATTTGTAATTTTTTGAGTTTATATTTATGTCTGATAAAGAATTATATGAGTTTTTTGTTCCTGGTTTCATAGTTTAGTAATAAAAAGTTATTATGCTTATTAAAAGAAGCAGTGACATAACATAATTAAAATAATTAATATATTTCTGATTTGTCGCAAATTTCCTTATAAATTTGCCCATAAATGTCCATAGGGTGATACTGGTTACTGAAACAATTAAAGCTAGGATAATAATTTGAGTCGTAAAATTTACAAAATTTTCACCTGGATCTAAATAAGTAGAAACAACAATCACTGATGCAATTACCCCCTTTGGATTTAAAAATTGAAAAATAAAGGTGTTTATAAATTTCACAGGATTTTTGTCTTTATTTTCTACATTGGTAGATTTTGAAAATGAAATCTTATAAGCCAAATAAATTAAAAATAATGTACCTAAATATTTTAAAACTTCCTGAATTAATGGATACAGTTTAAATATGTTAATTAACCCTAGTGCAACGCACAACAAAAGAAAAGGGAAACCCAAAGTAACACCAATTATAAGAGGGATAGTTCTTTTTATTCCAAAATTAAATCCAGAGTAAAATGCTATAAAATTATTTGGTCCAGGAGTGAATGCAGCTACAATTCCAAATAGAGTGATGGATAAAATTTCTGGATGCATTTTCTATGCTATAGGAAGTCCATTCTCAGATTTTTGAGATGGGTGGACTAATATCACTTTTCCTTCTCTATCGATTGACCCAAGAATAAGAACTTGAGAGACCACTCCAGCAATATTTTTTTCTGGAAAATTACAAACTCCAATAACTTGTTTTCCTTTTAAATTTTCCTCATTATAATAATGAGTTATCTGAGCTGAAGATTGTCTAATTCCAATCTCATCACCAAAATCAACCTTAATAACTAATGATGGTTTTCTTGCTTTTTCATTTTTTTGAACTGAAATTACTGTTCCAACTCTAATATCAACTTTACCAAAAGTATCATAGGTTATTTGTTCTTTCATATAATTAATATATAATGAAATCTAAATATGAGTACAGAAAATAATTTAAATGTTTTATTTGATAACTCAATAAAGATTTTAACTGACTTAATAGCCTTTAAAACAATTTCAGGAGAAGACAATAATTCTCTAATTGATTACTGTGATAATATATTAAAAAAACTTGGTGCCACTTCTTTTAGAACTTTTGATCAAGATAAAAAAAGAGTTAATTTATTTGCAACTATAAAATCTAAAAAAACTAGTAATAAAAAACCTATAATTTTATCTGGGCATACGGATGTTGTGCCTGTGTCTAAAGGTTGGTCAACAGATCCGTTTAAGGCAACAATTAAAGGAGACAAACTTTATGGGAGAGGGTCATGTGATATGAAAGGGTTTATTGCATGCACATTAGCTTTTGCACCAATTTATTCAAAAGCTAACCTTGATAGAGATATTCATTTTTCTTTCACTTTTGATGAAGAAACTGCATGCCAAGGAGCCCCCATTCTTATAAAGGAATTAAAAAAAAGAGAAATTAAAGATGGAATTTGCATTGTTGGTGAGCCTACAAATATGAAAATTATTGATGCTCACAAAGGATGTTACGAATACACTACTTATTTTAAAGGTTTAGCAGGTCATAGTTCAACTCCACATAAAGGTGTAAGTGCTGTTGAATATGCTTCAAGATACGTAAATAAATTAATTGATCTAAGGAGTAAACTTAAAGATAGAACCCCAAAAGACTCTATATTTGATCCTCCTCATTCAACTCTTTCAATAGGTGGAATTTTTGGTGGAATTGCACACAATGTGATTGCAGATAAATGTCATGTAAATTGGGAAACAAGACCAGTGGTTAAAGAAGATGCAATATTTTTAAACCACGAATTAGATAAATATGCAACTGAAGTTTTATTACCAGAAATGAAAAAAGTTTTTTCTAACTCTTCTATTGAAAAAAAAGTTATCGGAGAAATAATTGGATTTGATCGTAAAGATAAATCTGATGCTTGTGAATTAATTTCAAGTTTAACAGGCGATAATTCAAGACAGGTTGTTTCTTTTGGAACTGAGGCAGGTTTGTTTCAAGAAATAGGAATTAGTACAGTTGTTTGTGGACCAGGCTCTATTGAACAAGCACACAAAATTGATGAATTTATAATATTGGATGAATTAAAAAAGTGTTTGAAATTACTGGAGGGGATCAAAGAAAAATCTTCTTTAAATTAACTCCAACCACCAACTGATTTTACCTCTAAAAACTCAAGCAAACCCTCTTTACCAGCTTCTCTTCCAATACCAGAATGCTTAAAACCGCCAAAGGGAGCGTCTACTGCAATACCCGCACCATTTACATCAACCATTCCAGATCTTAATTTTCTGGCAAGTCTTCTGATTTTTTCAGAGTCTTTACTTTGTATGTAATTTGTTAAACCATAATCAGTATCATTAGCAATTTCTATTGCTTCCTCTTCAGTTTCAAATGGTATAACTGACAAAACTGGCCCAAATATTTCTGTTCGTGCTATTTCCATTTGATTATTGACATCTGCAAATACAGTGGGTTTAACATAATAACCCTCATTCATACCACCTGGTTTTCCTGGTCCACCAGCAACTAATTTTGCACCTTCGTCTATTCCTTTTTGGATTAATGTTTGAATTTTATTAAATTGTGTTTCAGAAATTACAGGGCCTATGTGTTCACCCTCTTTTTTTGGATCATCCACTTTAAATTCATTTGTGTATTTTTTTAGTCTTTCTATTGCTTCATCATACATCGATTTTTCAACCAACATCCTTGTTGGGGCATTACAAGATTGACCTGAGTTTCTAAAACATCTTAAAGCACCTCTTTCAATGGCTTCTGGATCTGCATCTTTAAAAATAATATTTGCTCCCTTGCCACCTAATTCTAAACTAACTCTTTTAAAATCTTTTGCTGCATTTTGTGATATTAATGCCCCTGCTCTAGTTGAGCCTGTAAATGATATCATATTAACATCTGGATGACTTGTTAAAGCATCTCCAGTTACTGCACCATCTCCATTTACTAAGTTAAACACTCCTTTTGGAAATTTTGCTTCATCAATTAGTTCTGCCAGTATCATGGCTGAAAGTGGTGCTAATTCTGATGGTTTTAAAATCATAGTACAGCCAGATGCTAAAGCTGGAATTACTTTTAAAGTGACCTGATTCATTGGCCAGTTCCAAGGAGTTATTAACGCACAAACACCTTTAGGCTCATATATTAATCTTTGATTTTTCGCATGCTCACCTAATGGTTTTTCAAATTCAAACTCTTTTAAATATCTTATAAAAGATTTTGTATGACTTGCACCAGTTCCTGTTTGAAGTTTTGATGCAAAATCCTTTGGTGCTCCCATTTCTTGAATAATGGCATCGGTTATATCGTTCCATCTTTTTTTATATAAAGTGTAAAATGTTTCCAAGAGAGAAATTCTGTCCTCTCTTGTTGAATATCCCCAAGTTTTGAATGCTTCTTTAGCAGAGAGCACTGCATCATTAATATCTTCCTTGCTTCCAAGGGAAATTACTGCGCAAGCTTTTTCTGTCGCTGGATTGATTACTTCAATATCGCTTGGTTTTTTTGGAGCAACCCACGAACCGTTTATATAAAAATTTTTTTTTTCTAACATTTGAGAAAACTATCCTCTCTTTAGTTTTTTGCAAACAAATTAGTTAATTCATACACTATTGTTGCTGCAGCCAAAGAAGTAACTTCTGCGTGATCATAAGCTGGGGACACTTCAACAACATCAGCAGATACAAGATTCAAACCTGATAAACCTCTTAAAACATTTACCATTTCCCTAGTTGTCATTCCTGCAATTTCAGGTGTGCCTGTTCCAGGAGCAAAAGCAGGATCTAGCACATCAATATCAATTGAAAGATATAGTGGGTTGTCTCCAACTCTTTTTCTAATTCTTTCAGCTATTTTGTCTGTTCCCTCAGTTTGAAACTCATCACAGTGGATAATTTTAAAACCAAAACTTTCATCATTTTTAATATCTTCTCTACTGTACAAAGGTCCTCTAATACCAACATGCATTGAGGCATCATCTAAAAACAATCCTTCCTCTCTGGCTCTTCTAAATGGAGTTCCATGAGTATAAGGGGCACCAAAATATGTATCCCATGTATCTAAGTGAGCATCAAAATGTACTAAAGAAACTGGACCATTATTTTTTTTATTTATTGCTCTTAATAAAGGAACAGCAATTGTATGATCTCCACCTAAACTAATTATACCACCTACTTTTTTTAATAAATCTGTAGCACCTACTTCAATTTGCTTGATGGCTTCATCAATACTAAATGGATTACATGCTATATCACCAGCGTCAGCTACTTGTTGAATTTTGAATGGCTCAACATCATAGCTTGGATGATAGTTTGTTCTTAAGTGCCTAGAAGCTTGGCGAATACTTTGTGGTCCAAATCTTGCTCCTGGTCTATAACTTGTTCCTGCATCAAAGGGTACACCTACTATTGCTACATCACAGCTCTCAACATCTCTTAATTCAGGTAATCTAGCAAATGTTGAGGGACCCGCATATCTTGGAACTTTTGTCCCACTTACGGGTTGGATTGGATTTTTATTTTTTTCTTTTTTCATTTTATATTAAAACTAAGTTAATATTATCCAGATTAATTCGTCTATAATAATCTAATGAAATACATAATTTCTGTAATACTAATATTTAATATTTCAGCAGTAAATGCGAATGAAATTTTTAATCTTTTGAAAATCCCTAATTTAGAAATCTATAATATGAACAGTTTAAATGGACTAAAATATTTATACACTAAGAATAACTTCAAAATAGGTATAAAAAATAATATTTCTTGTGACAAATCTAAAAAAAATAAATTAGATGAAAAATATTTAATAGTTGAAAAAAATTTAAACAAATATAAAGCAGATTTTTTAATTAAAAATAATCTCAAGTTCATTATTTTGTGTGAAAATCTGACTGTTTCATCAATTAGTACAGGGGGAGTGCCCAACATTCTCAAAAGGTCATTAATCTTAGATATTAACTTCAATCAGAAACACTTTGAAAGAATGATACATCATGAATTCTTTCATATGATCCATGCTAAACACAATCAAATATTTGATGAAACTTTATGGTCTAAATTTAACAAAACATCTTTTAAGTATGCAGAATGTTCAACTTGTTCAGATCGTACTAATCTCAATCTTTATAAAGATACTGATGGATTTTTAACTGAATATTCAAAATCTATTCCCTCAGAGGATATGGCTGAAATCTTTTCCTTCCTTATGACCAACAGAGAATTAGTAAAAAAAAAAGTTTATGATGATTTGATTTTAAAAAATAAAGTAAATTATATAGAAAAAAATTTAAGATTAATTGATAATAATTTTATATTTTAATGATAAAAAAAATAGAATCATCTTTATCAGAAAAAATATTATTTATATTTCTTATTTTATTGGCAGTAATTACTTTTATTTCTTTTTATACGATCAAAAATAAATGTTTATTTGTTAAGCCACTTGATTTAGATAACATTAAAATTAAAGATCAAAAAAATTTAGCTATTATGGAGGTTGAGTGTGGACAAGTTGCGATTGAACTTTATCCCGAAGTCTCACCAAAATCTGTAAAAAGATTTAAATATTTTATTACTTCAGGTCTTTATAATAATTCATCTTTTTACCGGGTTATCGAAAATACTTTAGTTCAAGCCGGTGATCTTGAATTTGGCTATCATGAAAATATAAATTATTTTAAAGTTGGAAGTGGTGTTTCTAAACTTGGTAAACTGAAATCAGAATTAAGTAATGATTATGAGTTTCAAGCAGGAACTGTTGCAATGGCTAGGGGAGAATTTGATACAGAGGATAGTGAATTTTTTATTATTTTAAAAGATATTCCATTATATCAAGGAGAATATACACCACTTGGAAAAGTAATCTCTGGTTTGGATATTTTAAAAAAAATTAAAGTTGGAGATAAAACTGATTATGTATTGAGACCAGATTATATAAAAAAATTTCAGTTATTAAAAAATTAATTAATTAAAGGTTTGCCAGTTGCAAGGGTATACCTTATTCTTTCCTGAGTTTTTGAAGTTTCAATAAGCTTCATAAAAGCATTTAGCTCTAGTTTATATAAATCATCTTCAGAAAGTTGTCTTTCAATTGTAGTGTCTCCTCCACTTAATACGTATGCTAATTCTCTTGCAATTTCCATGCCATGATCAAGTATAATTTTGTCATTATAAAGTTTATCTAAAATTTCATACATTTTACCTCTTACACTTTTGCCTGGTAAATTAAACACTGACTCACTTGGTGATTTAAAGTTTTGGTTTTCATCCAAGATTTGTTTTGATGCTTCAAGTAAACTATTTCTATTCATTATTTTTTTATCATCTGGCTTTAGGTATTTTAAAGGTTCTGCCTCTACAGGTGAAGTTGCAGTCTTTCCATAGCCAATGATATCGAAAACTTTTAATGGAGCAAAATGAGGATCTTTTTTACTTTCTTCGGTATCCTGCCATCTCGCTAACATTTCTTTACATCCACCCCCAGCTGGTATCAATCCCACTATTGTCTCAACTAAGCCAATCACAATATTTGTATGTGATGCAACAAAATTACTTTGAACAAGAACTTCAAAACCTCCTCCCAAAGTCAAACCTGAAGGTGCAGATATTACTGGATACTTTGAGTACTTAAGTTCCTTACAGGTTTCTTGAAAATATTTAATGAATTTTTCTATAGATTTGAAATCTCCTTTATTTGCAAAATCCATTGTATAACTTAAATTTACACCAGCAGAAAATTGCATACTTTCATTTATTATAATTAAAGGTTTATCTGTTGCTTTTTTCAAAGCATCCATGGAATCATAATCCAAAGCATTTGCTTTGGTAGTAAACTCAACAATATTAAAATCAGAAAATTTATAAATTTGAGCAGAGCTATTTCCCTCAATACTTTGAGCTTTTCTTTTAACTTTCCCTAAAGTTTCAATTTTTGTATATTTTTGTCTCTCTCCATAAAAATTTTCATTTTTTGATTTTGCAAGTTTTTCTAAAAATTTATTTCCGTGATAATCATCAATTTTATTAAAAAACTTTTCTACACCAATTTCTTCAAGCATTTCAAAAGGGCCTTTTGACCAATTGAACCCAAGTCTCATTGCTTCATCAATATCATTAAATTCATCTGTGATTTCTGGAACCAATGAAGATGAATACTTAATTATTTTTGAAATCACTGACCAAGCATATTCTCCATATTTGTTATTTTTATTTATTAAATTTTTGAGATCAACTTTATCAGACTTAATATCAATTTTTTTACTTGGTGAGTAATCGCCTGTCTCTAAATTAAGAGCTTCTAAAACTTTTTTACCCCCTTCTTTATTTATTCTATAAAATCCACCTTTTCCTTTTCGACCAGTATAACCAGTATCAATTAATTTTTTAATTAAAGGAATTTCTTGTGCAACTCCATGAAACTTATCAGTTTTAGGTAATTCTTTAATAAAACTTTTTAATACATCGGCCATTAAATCAATGCCAATTAAATCATATAAACCAAATACTCCAGTTTTAGGAATCCCCATAGGTCTTCCAAAAATTGCATCAGCTTCTTCGACTGCTAAATTCATTTTAAAAGCCTCTGTCATAGCTACTTGCATAGCATAAACACCTACTCTGTTTCCTAAAAAACCAGGAGTATCATTACAAACTATTGCACCTTTCCCAAGTTCAATTTCACAAAATTTTTGAAGTGCATTGATTTTATTTAAGTCATTATTTTCATTTTTAACAATTTCTAATAAGCCCATATATCGAACAGGATTAAAAAAATGTGTAATACAAAAGTCTTTTTTTTGCTCATTAGTTAAATTTTCTGAAAGTATTTTAATTGGTATTGAAGATGTATTTGAGGAAACAATAGCTCCATTTTTTCTGGATTTAAATATTTTGTCATATATTTGATGTTTAATATCTATTCGCTCAACAACTGCTTCAACTACCCAATCAGCTTCCTTAACTATATCAAAGTCATCAGAAATATTTCCTACTTTGATATTATTAATTTTTGTTCTATCAATTAATAATGGTGGTCTTGACTTATGAATTCTATCTCTTGCGTTTGTGCTTATATCAGTAGTCAGGTCTAGTAATGTTACAGGCACATTTGCATTACATAAGTGTGCAGCGATACCACTTCCCATGGTCCCTGATCCAATAATTACAACTTTTTTAATATCCATTAAAACTTTAAAAATTTATTAAATTAATCAAAAACTTGAAATAGGACAAAATTCCTGCTTAATTGATTTGTTCAAAATATATATTTAATAAAAAATTTAAAGATAAAAATGTACAATACCGTAATTGCTGGCTACAAAAGATCACCTTTTACTATAGCAGATAAAGGAGGTTTAATTGATGTCAAGCCAGTAAACTTGCTGGCTGATGTAATTAAAAATTTAATAATAAAAACAAAAATTAATCCAGACCAAATTGAAGATGTGATTATAGGTTGTGCTTTTCAAGTTGGGGAGCAGTGTTTTAATATTGGAAGATTGGTTACATTTTTATCTGATTTAGACATTAAAATACCAGGCATGACTGTAGATAGGTGGTGTGGTTCCTCAATGGAGGCAATTCATATTGCAGCGGGTAAAATTGCAATGGGGTCAGGACAAGTTTTTATATGTGGTGGAGTTGAAAGTATGACAAGAGTAAAGGTCGGATTTGATCCCTTACCCTATCCATATAGTAAAAACACTGAACAAAACCCCCATTTATATTTATCGATGGGTACCACTGCAGAAAATGTTGCAAAGAAATATAAAATTTCAAGAATGAAACAACAAGAATTTGCATTAGAAAGTCATGAAAAAGCAAATTATGCAAAAAATCATGGACACTTTAAAGACGAGATTATTAGTTTAAATAATTGTGATATTGATGAAAACATTAGACCAAATAGCAGTATAGATAAATTAAATAAGTTAAAACCTGCTTTTAATTTAAATGGAACTGTTACTGCAGCAACTGCCTCAGCATTAACAGATGGTGCAGCAGTCACATTGGTTTGTGAAGAAAATTTTGCTAAAGAAAATAAATTAGAGATTTTTGGAAGAATTAAATCTACTGCTATAGAAGGTTGTGACCCAAATTTTATGGGATTAGGTCCAATATATGCATCAAAAAAAGCTTTAAAAAGATCTAATCTTAAAATTAAAGATATTGATATAGTTGAATTAAATGAAGCTTTCGCATCTCAATCTATTGCATGTATTAGAGATTTAGAAATTGATCAAAAAAAAGTTAATTTAGATGGGGGTGCTATTGCTCTTGGGCATCCACTAGGAGCAACAGGTGCAAGAATAACTGGAAAAGCTGCCGAATTGCTTAAAAGAGAAAATAAAAAATATGCTCTCGCAACTCAGTGTATTGGATTGGGTATGGGAATTGCTACAGTAATAGAGGCTATTTAATTTTATCTATTAATTCCTCTTAATCTTTCAGACCTTCTTCTTAATAGCTCGGCTGTTACCAAAATTAATGTTGATAAAATAATCAGGCAGGTCGCAACTGCTAAAATTGTTGGACTTAATTGTTCCCTTAGTCCAGTCCACATTTGAACTGGAATTGTTGTGTTATCTAATCCTGCTAAAAATAATACAACAACCACCTCATCAAATGATGTAACGAAAGCAAAAAGTCCACCAGATATAACACCTGGTAAAATTAGTGGTAAAGTAATTTTCATAAATGTATTTACTGGGTGGCTTCCTAAACTCGAAGCTGCTCTAGTAACACTATGATCAAAACCTGAAAGAGTGGCGGTAACTGTAATAACGACGAATGGTGTGCCAAGCACTATGTGAGCAAAAATAATTCCTGTATGAGTTGCTGCTAAACCAGCTTTTGCCATAAAAAAGAAGATTGCTACACCTGAAATAATTAATGGAACTATCATGGGTGAAATTAAGGTCGCCATAATAATTCCCTTATATGGCATGTGTCTGCTACTCAAACCTAGTGCTGCTAGTGTACCTAGAATAATTGAACCTATTGTTGCAAAAATTGCAATAATGAAACTATTCTTTGCTGCAAGGCCCCAAGGATTTTTAGTTCCATAAATCATTTCTTCATACCATCTTAATGAAAATGCATCTGGATCAAGTTTCTTCATACCTTCAGAAAATACTAAAAATTCTTCTGCGTTAAATGAAAGTGGGAAAATTACAAATAATGGAGCAATTAAGAAGAAGAAAACAAAAGTACAAAGACTAATATAAAAATAATGCCAAATTCTATATCTAGTCTCAGTATATTTTGGTAATGCCATAATTATCCTAATTTAATATTATCCACTCCAACTAATTTGTTATAAATCCAGTAAACCACCATCACTCCAGTTAATAACATTAGACCCATAGCAGATGCAAAACTCCAATCTAATGTTGTTTTCATGTGATAGGCTATTTGATTACTTATTAAAGTTCCTGAAGCTCCACCAACAAGTGCAGGTGTGATATAGTATCCAATTGCTAATATAAAAACTAGCAAACAACCAGCACCAATACCTGGAATTGTTAAAGGGAAATATATTTTCCAAAATGCAGTAAATGGAGTGCCACCCAAAGATTTACCTGCTCTAACTAAACTAGGTGATATTGTTTTCATTACACTGTAAAGAGGTAAAACCATAAATGGTAACAAAATTTGAGTCATTGCAACATATGTGCCTACTTTGTTGTACATCATCTCTGGTCTGTTATCATCCGACACAAGTCCAATTAATACAAAGAAATCGTTAACTAGTCCTTGCTGCTGCAATAAAATCATCCAACTGGCAGTCCTCACTAATAAAGACGTCCAAAATGGTAAAAGAACACATATCATTAAAAGGTTACTGTATTTCATTGGTAGAGTTGCCAACAAATGTGCAATTGGATACCCCATTAAAAAACAAAATATTGTTACAAATAAAGCTATTTCTAAAGTACGAAGCCATAAAATTCTGTGTATTCTTCTGTCTTCCTCAACTTGAGTAATATTTCCATCTTCATTTAGGAACATATCCATACCTTTTAGATATTTATTCATAGTATATGGGGGTGCAGTTCTTTTTATAGCTCTCCAATAATCAACATTTGAATAATGTCTGTGAATTCCTATTATCTGTTCCTTAATGCTTGCGCTTTCATCAATTTTGTTTCTTGAAATTTTTCTAAACAACCGTTTTAATATTGAATTGAAACCATTTTTTTCTTTATTTAGTCTTTGACCTAACTTTCCATGTTCTTTTTTTTCAACTAAAACTTTATAATCCTCATAAAAACTTTTGAATATTTCCTCAGAAGGTAATTCTTTACCATCCCATTTTTCCATAGATTTAAATGTTTTTGGAAGCATATTGGTAACCATTCGGTCATCAATGCTTCTTGTAAACATTTCTGCTATTGGAAAAATATAGGTAATTAACAAAAACAATAATAGAGGAGCGACTAGTAAAAAAGCTTTTATTTTGTTTCTTTTTTCTGCTTTTTTTAAGCTTACCTCTAAAGGCACGCCATCAGTAGTTAATATTTTTTGTGTTTCCGAGCTCATAAAAAAAAGGGCGGTTAAAACCGCCCTTATTTATATTATATAATTTTAGAGTTTGATACTAGTTTAAACTAGCTTTCATTGCTTCCCACTTTTCACCAATCTCAGTTCCGTAATCAGCCCAGAAGAATGGATCTACTAAAAAGTAACTTTTAGTGTTTTGAGGAGCAGTTGGCATTTGAGGCATCATTTCAGTTTTGCCGTCCTTATACCAAGGCTCGTTAGATTTAATTATCTCTAAAGATGATAATCTATATGGAGCATATGCAATGTATTTAGCACTTCCAGCTAACATTTCAGTGTTAGTCATCATTGCTAAAGCTTTTTTAGCATTTGCTTCATCTGGTCCACCTTTTACTAAAGCAAAGTATTCATAGTCAAGACCTTGACCATCCCATACTTGTTTAATAGGAGCACCTTCACCTACTTCAGCGTTGAAGAATCTTCCATTCCAACCTGTTGCCATCACAACTTCACCCGCAACTAATAATTCAGGTGGTTGAGCGCCAGCAGACCAAAATACACATCCTCCATTTGGATCTTCACAAAGTGCTTTTATTTTGTTCATAGCTCTGTCTATGTAACCATCTTTTTCTTCCATAAATTTGTAAAGTCTTTCTCCACCTTTACCCATTTTTACACCGTCAGCAGCTAATGCGATTTCAAGGTTTGTTAGAGCACTTTTGTAAATTGCTCTTTTTCCTGGGAACTTACTAGTATTAAAGAAGTCTTTAATAGTTTTAGGTTCAGCACCACTAAAAGCTCTTGTATCAAATGCATAGTTCCAAGAATATAAAATATTCCCTACTGCACATTTACTTGGCATTGGAGCAAAGAAGTCTTTGCTAGCAGGTGTTCCATCTGGAGCAGCTGGGAAGTCTTTGTCAAAATCAAATTCAACAAATAATCCTTCATCACATCCATTGATAGTATCAAATGCAAATACATCGATAATATCCCAAGTTATAGCACCAGCTTCTTTTTGTGCTTTAATTTCTGAAAGTCCACCAGAATAATCAACCCAGTTGATATCAATACCAAGTTTCTTAGCTGTTGGATCTCCATACCCTTGTTTTTGTGAGTCTGTGTAAGCTCCACCCCAAGATGCTACAGTAACAGCAAAGGCTGAAGAAGTTACAGATACAACAAAAGAAAGAGCAAGTAACAGTTTACTTAATTTTCTCATTATTCCTCCGTTTAAACGATTAATATAAATTAATTTATATAAGTAAATTACACCAAAATGACTATTAAGAGTCAACAGCTTAAAATGAACTTATTATTGATTAACTTATATTGATTGAAATGTTTATTTTGGGTCTAATGCTCTAGCATCATGACTATTCCATCCAACTTTAATTTCTTGGCTCACTTTAAGCTCTAAATTAGATGTGCTGTTTGGTACTTTCAAAATAAATTCAGGATTACCTAATAAGTTAACTCTAACTCTAGTATGGTCTCCATGATAAATAACCTCCTCTATCTTTCCACTGAACATATTTTCCATTTTTTCTGTGGGTTCAATTAAGGCTCTCTCTGGCCTTAAAGAAACAGTTGTTTTTTCACCTTTTGATTTTACCGAGATAGCATTTGAAACTATCTCAGCATTGGATAATTTAACTTTACATTTATTTCCAGAAACCTCTGACACTTCTCCATTAAAGGTATTATTTTCACCTATGAACTCTGCAACAAAAGAATTTACAGGTTTTTCATAAAGATCAGCAGGACTTGATAACTGTTGAACTTTACCATCATTAAAAACTGCAATTCTATTAGACATTGTTAATGCTTCACTTTGATCATGAGTAACATAAACTACCGTTACCCCAATGCTTTCATGAATATGCTTAATCTCATATTGCATACTTTCTCTTAAATTTTTGTCTAAAGCTCCTAAAGGTTCGTCCATTAATACTACTGAAGGATCAAATACTAATGCTCTTGCAACAGCTACTCGTTGTTGTTGTCCCCCTGACAATTGTGCTGGCATTCTAGTTTCAAATCCATTTAATGAAACCATTGATAATGCTTTATCAACTTTTTTATCAATCTCCACTTTATCAACTTTTCTCACTCTTAATGGAAAAGCTAAGTTTTCATAAACTGTCATATGAGGGAAAAGAGCATAATTTTGAAATACCATTCCAATACCTCTTTTATGAGGAGGAATATTAGAGATTATATTTCCGTCTAACAAAATTTCTCCATTGGTTGGGGTTTCAAAACCAGCAAGCATCATTAAACAAGTTGTTTTACCGGATCCAGATGGACCAAGCATGGTAATGAATTCACCTTCAGCAATATCTAATTGAAGATCTTTAACAACCAAAACTTTACCATCATAGCTTTTATCAACTTTATCAAATTTGACGAATTCTGGATTTTTAGACATAAAGGTGAATATAAAACATTTGTGGTAGTAGAATTCAATAGCTAATAACTCTTAATATGAAGTTCTTTTGGAAAATTGCAGAATAATTCAGAACCATTCTCAGTTACTCTGATTGCTTCAGAGGCTTCTACGCCCCAATCACCAAATTGCATCACTGCTATCATATGAAAACAAACATTAGGCTCAAGAACTGTCATATCGCCTTTGTATATATTTAGAGTATGTTCGCCCCAATCTGGAGGATATCCAATTCCAATTGAATATCCTGTTCTTGATTTTTTTTCTATTCCATATTTATCTAAAATTTTCCAAAATGCCTGGGCAACATCATCAGCAGTATTTCCAGGTTTGATTGCATTAATACCAGAGTTCAAAGCCTCAATAGTTTTATTCATAGTATCTATTTTTGTCTGGTCAGGTTTTCCTAATAAAACTGTTCGAGCCATTGGCGCATGATATCTTTTGTAAGTTCCTGATAATTCAATAATAGTAGCCTCTCCTTCAACAAATTTATCTTGGCTAGCAGTCAAATGAGATGCTGAAGTTCCTTTTCCTGTTGGTACTAAAGTTGCAATACTTGCATATTCTCCCCCAAATTCCTCAGTTCCATAAAATAATGATTTTTGAATTTCTCCTACTGCATCACACTGCCTTACACCAGGATTAATTACTTCCATTGCAGTTTTCATTCCTTTTTCAGAAATTTTTGCAGCAGATTTCATATAAGTTATTTCAGCGTCTGATTTTACCAGTCTTGCCCAATTGACCAAACGATCACTGTCTTTTATTTTTGCGTTAGGAAGACCTAATTTAATTTTTTCATAACAAAATGCTGTGAAATAATGTGCATCCATCTCTACACCAATTGATAGTTTGTCCCACTTTCTGTCTTTAATAATGTTAACTAAGTAATCATAAGGATGTTTTGGCCAGGTATGAATATAAGACTCATCGTAAGCTATTATGTTCTCATTTTTTAAATAAGTTTTTAAGTAAGCTCCCCCTGCATCTTGAGCTCTTACAAAGCATAGTGGTTCTTCTGCATTAACATGTACAATAGCGCACTGTGCATAATAAAACGACCAAGCATCATAACCTGTTAAATAATTAAGGTTATTGGTGTCATGAGAGATTAAAAGTTCAATGCCTTTGTCTTGCATCATGTGTTGGACTTTCTTTAGTCTCTGTTTGTACTCTTCTTTTGTAAAATACATTAATTTATTTGGAATAATTTACCAAATCCCTCTACTGAATTATTTTTATTTATTTTAACAAGGGTATCCCAAATTAATGCCTGGTTGCTAGACAATACTGCTGTATTTAATTTTTTTTCTAATTTATCTATAATGGGTAAAACTGGAAGAGCTGTACATGAAACAAACAGAGCATCTGCATTATTTAATTCAATGTTAGATAATACTTCATACAAATAATTTTGATCAACTTTACCAATATCAAGATCAGACTCGATATCAAAATATGCATTAGATGTAATATCAAAACCCTCACTTTTAAAATACTCCAAAACCTCATCATTTAATTTCTTACTATAAGGTGTAAATAAACATATTTTATTAATATTCATTTTTTTTAATGCTGTAATTGCTGCTGTGCTTGGTGTGGTAACATCTGCTTTTGGTTTTGCTGCCTTTACTTTTTTTTCAATTGATGCATGTCCAGCAGCGATAGTTCCTGAGGTACAACCATAAACTACACAATCTAGATCCTGATCTGGTAAAATATCTTTTGTAACCTCTGTAACCTTTTCTGACATTTTAATTAGGTTTTCCTTTGTTAATGGATTGTAACTTTCAATTCGATTTACAAAAAAATCAATATCTTTATCTTTAATTACGTTTATAAAATCCTTTTCAATCATAAAGTCGCTTGCAAGTGCTATCAGACCGACTCTTGGATTTGATTTACTTACAAATTTAGGATCTATTTTTGTTGAATTCATATTTTAAAAGGTGAATATATCAGAAGTTCTTTAATAATCATTAATATTAAAAAATAACGGCATGAACATAAAAGACACCTTTGTTGCATCTTTAGTTCCTATCTTTTTAGGTTTTGGTTTCGTTATTGCAAAGCCTGCATTTGAATCTTTTCCACCAGTTTTATTGATGGGATTACGATTTATGTTTGCTGCATCTATTTTGATTTGGTGGTTTCCAATACCTAGAGGCTATTTAAAAAAAATATTTATAGCATCATTCATAGCAAATACTTTGCAATATAGTATTACCTACTCTGGATTAAATTTAATTGATGCCTCTGCTGCTGTTCTTCTTGTTCAAACAGAAGTTCCTTTTGGAGTTATATTTGCTTATTTTATGCTTAGAGAAAAGCCGACAGTAAGAGCTTTAATTGGTATAAGTATTGCTTTTGTCGGTGTTTATATTTTAACAGGATCTCCTAATTTAGATGGAAAATTTATTGGTATTGGTCTTACTATTATAGGTTCAGCAACTTGGGCGCTTGGTCAAGTATTGGTTAAACCATTGAGTAAAGAAATTAATCCATTGGCTTTGGTTGCATGGTTAGCATTATTTTCAGCACCTATTTTAATAGTTTTTTCCTCAATATTTGACGGAAATACAATTAATTATTTAAGCAATGCTAAATTTGAACATTGGATTATTGCAATTTATATTGGTTTTATAATGCAGCCAATTACTTATGGTTGCTTCTATTATGTTTTAAAAAATAATCCTTTATACAAAGTACTTCCAATTGTAACTATGGGTATTCCACCAACAGGATTGTTGGCAGCTATTTTTCTACTTGGAGAAAAACCAACTCAAGAATTATTTATCGGTGGAGCAATAATTATAATTGGGGTAATTTTAATTGTTTTTACAAAAAATAAAAAAGAAGAGAATTAATTTAAAGTATTTTTAAATGTTATTAAAAAGTTTTTCAGTTAAACAAGAGTGGGTTGATTATAACAATCATATGAATATGGCTTACTATGTTCTAATATTTGATCAAGCCTTGGAGGTTGCACTTGAAAAATTTAAAATGGGAGAAAGTGCAGCAAAAGATTTAAATAGAAGTACTATGGTAGTTGAAACAAACACTAAATATTTACGAGAAGTAAAGCAAGGTGAGGAAATAGATATTCATATGACTTATTTTGATCATGACAAGAAAAGGCTTCATATAAAAATGGAGATGATTGAAAAAAGTGAAAAAAAAATATCAGCAAACATAGAGTGGATATCTCTATATATAGATTTAAACCAGAGAAAAGTAACCGAATTTGAAGAAGAAAAGTTAAAATTAATGGATAAGTTTATTGAGGATAATAAAACTAAATTTGTATCTAATAATCTTCTTTTTTCCTCAAAATTAAAGAAATAATTAAATATTACAAATTCTAATAATTTGATATAGGTGCCCGATGAGCACCAATAATAATCCTAAAGGTATTATTTTAATTGTTACTGCAATGACATTTTTTTCAATGCAGGATGCATTGATTAAATTTATTTATGAACAGGCAGCACTTTATGAAATTTTTTTTGGAAGATATTTTGTTGCAGCCATTTTACTGTTTGGATATATAAAATTTAGAAATCAGAAAGTTTCACTAAAAACTTACTATCCTTCTTTAACAGTATTAAGAGTTTTACTCCACTTTATTGCGTTTTCTGCTTTTTTTATCTCATTAACATATATGCCACTAGCAACTGCTAATGCACTTTTTTTTTCCTCTCCATTTTTTGTGTCAATTTTTGCAAAATTATTTTTGAAAGAATTTATTGGAATTAGAAGATGGTCTGCAATTATATTTGGCTTTATTGGAGTTTATATAGTTTTAAATCCTGATTTTTCTAACTTTGAATATAAAAATTTATTACCAGTTTTCTCTGCTTTTTTTTATGCAGCTTCTATGACCATTACAAAATATACCTCTGATAAAGATGATGTTAATACACAATTATTTTATTTTTATCTTATTGCTATAGCCTTGTGTGTAATAATTTTTATTTTTATGGGGAATGGCCAATTTAATAATTCGAATTTTGATTCAACAACTCAGTTTATTTTTAGAGAATGGTTTTCAAATATTGAGTATACTTGGAAGTTTATTTTATTTTTTGGTTTTGTTGCTTCTATTGCATTTGTATGCATTTTTTCTGCTTATATTGTTGCATCTCCATCTGTGGTATCACTTTTTGAATATTCTTTAATTATTATGTCTATGATACCTGGGTTTTTATTATTCAATGAAATTCCATCTTTAAGAACATTTTTAGGTGTTGCTTGTATTATAGCCGCTGGGATTTATATTTATGTAAGGGAAAAAGCTAGAGATCAATATATTGCTACAAAAACACCTTTAAGAAGATCGTAAAATTATATTGAAACTCTACTTCACTAATAATAATGTTCAAGTATAGAACGATACATAACTCGTCGTTAAATTCATATTTACGAAAGTGGGATCAATCGTCTTAGATTTAATTATTTAAGGAGGTTCGAATGAAGTTTGGATATTTTTGTAACACCACTAACTGGGATCATAAACCCTATAAACAATTACTAGATGAAACAAAAGAGATAACGGCTTATTGTGATAAAAATAATTGGGACTCTATTTGGTATACCGAGCATCATTTTAATCACGAAGGTATGGAGTCGTGCACTAATCCATTAATGATGGGTGTTGATGCAGCTGCTAGAACTAAACAAATAAAAATTGGACAAGCATGCAATGTTATTACTTTTCATAACCCTTTAAGACTGGCTGAAGACATAGCTTTATTAGATCAATTATCAAATGGAAGAGCTCTAATTGGTATTGGAAGAGGAATTTATGGAAGAGAGGCAATGAATTTAAATAAAGAAGCCGATCTAAAGGACCAAGCAAAAAATTTTAGACTGTTTGAAGAGTCTCTTACAATAATGAAAAAAGCATGGACTGAAGAATTTTTTAGTCATAAAGGTGAATTCTATACTTATCCATCACCAAATTTTGTTTGGCAACATGATATGAGTCCACCAAACAAAGAATTTGTAGATCTTGAAACAAACGAGATGAAAAAAATAAGTGTGGTTCCAAAACCTAAACAAAGCCCACACCCACCAATTTGGCAAGTGGTAGATGGCGCAAGATCAATTGAATGGGCTGCACAAAATGGTTTGAACACTATTATGTGGATACCTACTGTTAAAGCTCTTAAAAAAAGATTTGAGATATTCCAAGATGCAAAGTCAAAAGCGGAGAACAGAGAAGTTCCTTTAGGTGAAGGTATATCTTTAGTTAGAGATATGTTTGTTGCAGAAACAATGGAGGAAGCTGAAAAATTAGCAGGTGAACATATTATAAATTATATGAGATGGGTTTGTCATTGGCGAGGATTGGGAAATCATATGGACCCAGGTGAAGAATTGCCAGAAACAAAACATAAATTAGATTTATTAAATTATGAATTTTTACATAAAAGAAATTTATTGTTTGGTACTCCAGAGTATGTAGTTAATAAAATTAACGAACTAAAATCAGAGTTGAATTTACAAAATCTTCAAGTTTGGTCTAACTTTCCTGGAATAAATCATGAAGCTTGTATGAGAAGTATTAAATTATTTAATGATGAAGTAATTCCAAAAATAAATTTAGACAGTTCTAATATAGAAAAAGCAAGTTAATGAATTTAGAAATAAGAAAGTTTACAAAATTTGTAGACAAAACTTTTATTGAAGGTGGGAAAAAAGCTAAGGAGCCAGTTTTATTAGTTTCTGTAGCTGTAGTTTTTAAAAATCCATGGCACGGGCAAGGATTTGTTGAAGACCTTAGACCAACTATTTTAGATTTAGCTCCTAAACTTGGGGATATGCTTGTACCTGAATTAATTAAAGAGATGGGTTCACCTGATAATATACTTGCATATGGAAAAGCTGGAGTTGTTGGTTTAAATGGAGAGATAGAGCATGCATCAGCATTTATACACACATTAAGATTTGGGAATAAATTTAGAGATGCTGTAGGTGGTACATCTTATTTAAGTTTTACAAATACAAGAGGGCCAGCAGGTTCAAAAATATCAATTCCAATGATGCACAAAACAGATTCTGGTTTAAGACCATACTATTTAACTCATGAGTTCACAATTCACGACGCACCATTTGATGACGAAGTTGTAATAGCTATAGGAGGTGCTTCGAGTGGAAGAGCTCACGCAAGAACAGGTGATAGATACCAAGATATGAAAGAGATGGGCATTAAAAATTAAAAAATGCCTTATAATTTTGATAGAAGTCAAAATCATTATTATTTTAATAATAAAAATTCAGTTCCAATAATTTTTATACACGGACTTGGATTGAATCAATCAATGTGGAAACCCCAAATTGATTTTTTTAAAAATAACTCTTTTTTAACATATGATCTTTTAGGCCACGGCAAGACCCCTTTTAGTGAAAATATACTAACAATGAAAAAACTTGCTGACCAATTATTAGTTTTGATTGAGAATTTGAAAATAGATAAATTTCATTTAATTGGTTTTTCTATTGGAGCATTAGTTTCAATTGAGTTTGCTACAAACTATGAAAAATATTTAAATTCTTTGACTTTAATTTCTACAACTTACAAAAGGTCAAACGATGAAAGGCAAAAAGTAATTGATAGGGTAAATTTGGCAAAAAAAAATATGCCTATTTCCCAAATGGCAATGAAAAGATGGTTCTCTGACGACTATCTTAAAAAAAATCCTGATCTTTATGAGGAATTCCTGATAACTCTCAACAAAGATGGAGTTGATCAAGAGAATTTTATTAAAGCTTACGAATTATTTGCAAATTATCAAGATAGCCCAGAAAAAGTAAAAAAAATAAAAACTAATACCTTAATAATTGCAGGTTCAGAAGATACAGGGTCTACTCCAAATATGTCTAAAAATTTAAATAAAGATATTCAAAATTCACAATATTTAGAAATTAAAAATGGGAAACACTTCACTACTATTGAATATGCAGATGAAGTAAATAATGCAATAATGAAACATTTAAATAATGCCTGAACTTAAAAAATATAAGATGTTTATTGATGGAGAGTGGGTAGACTCTGAAAGTAAAAAAACTTTTGAAACTTTAAACCCCGAGAACAATGAACCATGGGCAGTTGTGCCTGAAGCAAGTGCTAAGGATGTTGATAGAGCTGTTAAAGCTGCACAAAAAGCTTTTGAAGGTGAATGGCCAAAATTACTTCCAAGAGATAGGGCTAAATTTTTAAGAGCAATTGCTGATCAGTTAAGAAAAAATGCTGAGATGCTGGGTAAGATAGAAACAATTGATACAGGAAAACTTTTTAGAGAGACAAAACAGCAAGCAGTTTATATTGCAGAATACTATGATTATTATGCAGGTCTAGCTGATAAAGTTGAAGGTACAGTTCTTCCAATAGACAAACCTAATGTTCAAGCGATAACAACAAGAATACCTATTGGAGTTGTTGCTGCAATCATTCCGTGGAACTCTCAAATGTTTTTAACAGCAACTAAATTAGCACCAGCTCTAGCAATGGGAAATACTGTAGTTATAAAATCTTCAGAACTAGCGCCTGCAGTCTTATTTGAATTTGCAAAGCTTGTTGAGAAAACTGGAATACCTAAAGGAGTAGTTAATGTCATTACAGGTTTTGGTGATCCATGTGGTAAAACTTTAACAACACATAATCTTGTAGAAAAAATTGCATTTACTGGAGGACCTGAAACTGCAAGACGTATCATTAAAAATTCAGCAGAAAATCTTTCAGAAGTAAGTTTAGAGCTTGGCGGAAAAAGTCCCGTTGCCGTATTTGATGATGCAGAACAAGAAAATGCGATCAATGGAATTACAGCTGGAATATTTGGTGCGAGTGGACAAAGTTGTATTGCAGGTTCAAGACTTTATATCCAAAAAGGAATTTATAATGAATTTCTAGATAAACTTTCTAGCAGAGCATCCAAAATAAAAATAGGAGCTCCGATGGATCTAGATACAGAGATGGGTCCTTTAAGTAGTTTTAAACAATTAGAAACAATCGAAAAAAATATAAAAGACACAATTGATCAGGGTGGAAAGATTAAATGTGGTGGTAAAAGAGACTCTTTTTCAAACAAAGGATATTACTTTCCACCAACAATTATTGAATGCGATAATCATAATCTGCCTACTGCAGAAAATGAATTATTTGGGCCCGTATTGTCAGTAATGAAATTTGATACTGAAGATGAAGTAATTAGTAAAATGAACGATAATCAATATGGTTTATCATCTGGCGTTTACACAAGTAATTTATCCAGAGGCATGCGTGTTTCTAAAGCAATAAGAGCTGGAATTACTTTTGTAAATACTTATAGACTAATTTCACCTTCGGCTCCATTTGGAGGTATCAAAGATAGTGGCTACGGCAAAGAAGCTGGGGTAGATTCTATAAAAGATTATACAAGAGTAAAAACGACCTGGTTCTATACATCTGATGAACCTTCATTAGATCCATTCTCAATTAGATAAATCATTTTCCTGCGATAAACTGCTTTAAAATAAGATAATTTAGTCATTGAATATTCAAATTATTCATAATTAAATTAGTTTTTATAAATTGTTAACAATATAGAGGAAGATAATGAGAAAACTATTTATCGCTGTATTTATGTTTGTTTCTAGTTTTGGATCAAATGTAATGGCAGACGGACATGCTATCAAGATGGGGATTATTTTAGGATTCACAGGTCCTATTGAATCTCTTACACCAGCAATGGCAGCATCAGCAGAACTTGCATTCAAAGAAGCTTCTGACTCAGGTTCGCTATTAGGTGGAAAAAAAATTGAACCAGTAAGAGCAGATTCAACTTGTGTAGACTCAGCAGCAGCAACTGCAGCAGCTGAAGGAGTTATTTCACAAGGTGTAGCGGCTATTATGGGGGCTGATTGTTCAGGTGTAACTGGTGCTATTGCATCAAACGTTGCTGTACCAAATGGTGTAGTAATGATTTCACCTTCAGCAACATCTCCAGGATTAACAACTCTAGATGATAATGGATACTTCTTTAGAACGGCTCCATCAGATGCTAGAGGTGGTCAAATTCTTGCAGATATTACAAAAGATAGAAAAGTTAAAAGTGTAGCTATTACCTACACTAACAATGACTATGGAAAAGGCTTAGCTGACGTATACGAAGCAGCTGTAAAAGCTCATGGCATAAAAGTAACAACAGTAACTGCTCACGAAGACGGTAAAGCTGACTATTCATCAGAAGTTGCGACACTTGCCTCAGCTGGTGGAGATGCTGTAGCTGTAATTGGATATCTTGACCAAGGTGGAAAAGGAATTATCCAAGCTTCTTTAGATTCTGGTGCATTTGATAAATTTATTTTATCTGATGGTATGATCGGTCAATCTTTGGTTGATGCATTTGGAAAAGATTTAAGTAAATCTTTTGGATCTATGCCTGGTTCTACTGGAAAAGGGGCTGGTGTTTTTGCTGATGTTGCAAAAGCAAGTGGTATAGACTCTTCTGGACCTTATACAGGTGAGTCATATGATGCAGCAGCTTTAATCGTTTTAGCTATGCAAGCTGGAAATTCAGCTGACAGATCTTCTATTGCAAAAAACGTAATGGATGTTGCTAATGCACCTGGTACTAAAATTTATCCAGGTGAACTTAAAAAAGGCTTAGACTTACTGGCTAAAGGTAAAAAGATTAACTACGAAGGTGCAACCGGAGTAGCATTTACTGCAGTTGGTGAAGCTGAAGGTTCTTTTTTAGAACAAGAAATTAAAGGTGGAAAATTTAAAACTAAAAAACAAAGATAATTTTTACCTATAGAAAAACCCCAGTAGCGAGAGTTATTGGGGTTTTTTTTTATTTAAAACATATACTTGTCTGCCATATACATAGCCCAAGCAATTGCAGCACCTAATATAATATATTTCATAATAACTTATTTTATTTCTATTTTTTCAGGAAGTATACCCTTTGGTCGATACCTCATTATCAGCAACAAACCTATTCCCATCATTAAAAATCTAAAATAAGGTACACTCTCTATTAAGTGAAGTTTTAAAGCATGAGTTTCTGACATTCCTGCGGTAAAAAAGTTTATTAAGAATAAAGCAATTGGGGCAGCCTCTATCCATAAGAACCAAACTGCAAAACCACCCAATATAGCTCCAAAATTATTTCCACTTCCCCCAACAATAACCATAACCCAAATCAAAAAAGTATATCTCATAGGTCTATAGCTTCCTGGTGTAAACAATCCATCTTGTGTTACTAACATTGCTCCTGCTATTCCGACAATTGCTGAACCTAAAATAAAAATTAATAAATGCTGTTTAACAACATTTTTTCCCATTGCATTGGCAGCTTCCTCATTATCTCTGATGGCTCTCATCATTCTGCCCCATGGAGAGTAAAGAGCCTTCTGTGTAAGGATTAATAAAATAATTACCACTGTCAAAAATAATCCTGAATAACAAAGTTTTACAAATACAGACGAGCCTTCAATTACAAGTTGGTTTAATGCAGCTTGTCGATCAGATAAATTAGAAATTAATTCTAATTTTCCAGAATTAAATTTTTCAACCAAATTTATAAACCAATCTGTTGTTTGAAGATCTACCTCGTAAGGAGCTGGTCTTTTAAGTCCAATTACATTTTTGACACCTCTAGTTAACCAGTCTTCATGTTTTATAATTGCTATGACAATTTCTGATATTAAAAGAGTAGCGATCGCTAAATAATCAGCTCTTAACCCAAGTGCTACTTTTCCAACTATAAATGCTAAGCCTCCAGCAAAAAAAGCACCAACAATCCAAGAAAAAATAATTGGTAATCCAAACCCACCAAGAAAACCTGTTTTAGCTGGATTGACGTCTTCAATTGCTTCAATACCAGGTTCTGCCGTAAACCTTATTAATAAAATTCCTGATATTATAAGAACCGCAATAGCATAAGTTCTAACTTTTGACTTTTGAAAATTTTTTAAGATAAAGCGAATAATTAATACCAGTGCAATAATAAGCCATAGGCACATCAAGATATCAAAACCCCCTGCACTCCAAGCTTCTTGGACTGGATCAACAGAAATTAAAACTGCAGCCAATCCACCAAGAGCGGTATATCCCATAATTCCAAAATTAATTAATCCTGCATAACCCCACTGAATGTTTGCACCCATTGTCATTACAGCAGAGATTAAACACATATTGAAAATTGATAGTGCGATATTCCAAGATTGAAAGACACCAACAAGTATAATCAAAACCATCATGATGCTATAAGCAGCAATAACATTTAAATTTTTTCTCACAATACCTTCCCTTTAAATATCCCAGATGGTCTATAGAGTAATACAATTACTAATATCGAAAATGAGACTGCAAATTTATAATCTGTAGATAATAACTGAACTAAACTCTCAGGTTCCATACTTTCAGGCAATATATACATAAAAAATTTCTTATATGCATAAGTTAGAAATATTTCAGAAAAAGCAATCACATATCCTCCTAAAAATGCGCCAAATGGATTTCCAATTCCTCCAACTATAGCAGCAGCAAATATTGGAAGCATATTGTTAAAATAAGTAAAAGGTTTGAAACTTTTATCTAATCCATACAAGGCTCCACCTATAGTTGCTAAAATTCCTGCAATTATCCAGGTTATCATTACAATTTTTTTAGGATCTATCCCTGAAAGTAAAGCTAAGTCTTCATTATCTGAATAAGCTTTCATGCTTTTACCAGTTTTAGTTTTATTTAAAAACCAGAATAACAAAGACACTAATACAATTGTAACTAATACAGTAATTACTTGTGTTGATTTCAATGCAAGACCTTCATTAAGTCCTGTCATTTCTTTAAATTCTCTAGCTTTAATTATAAATTTTTCTCCATCAAAAAATCTTTGGTCTGAAGGTCCAATAATAATTCTAACCACTGCTTGAGTAACAAACATTACTCCAATACTAACCATAGCTAATTGTACAGGAGGACTTTTGTTAATTCTGTAATATTTAAATACAAATTTATCTATCGAAAGCATATAAATTATCATAAATAAAATTCCAAAGGGAATAGCTATTAACGCTGTTGGTAACACTCCCAAAGAAATTCCTAGTGACTGAAAATACCAGGTGAACAGTATTGTTACCATTGTTCCTAAAGACATCATGTCTCCAGTTGCAAAATTAGCAAATCTTAATATTCCATAAATTAAAGTAACAAAAATTGCACCAAGAGCTAATTGAGAACCATATGTAAGTGCAGGTATAAAAATATAATTTAATAAAAGAATTAATGCATTTAATATATCCACATCAACCTCCCAAAAAAGAGCTTCTTACTCTTGGATCGTTTAATAACTCATTACCTGTACCTGAATAACGATTTTCTCCAGTTACCAAAACATAACCTCTATCAGAAATGCTTAGTGCTTGTTTGGCATTTTGTTCAACCATTAGAATTGCTACATCGTTTCTTTTGACTTTTACTATATGATCAAATAATTCATCCATTACAATTGGAGAAACACCAGCAGTAGGCTCATCAAGCATCAAAACTGTTGGTTTAATCATCAGAGCTCTACCAAGTGCAACTTGCTGTCTTTGACCACCTGATAGTTCACCAACTAATTGATTTTGTTTTTCTTTTAAAATTGGGAATAATTCGTAAATTTCTTCTATTATATTTTCTATTTCTTCATTTAATAGAAATGCTCCCATTTCTAAGTTCTCTTCAACTGTCATACCGGCAAAAACGTTTTTGTTTTGAGGAACAAAAGAAATACCTTCTTTAACTCTATCCTGTGGAGATAGATTTGAAATATCCTTACCGTTAATTTTAATTGATCCAGATTTTAAATTTAATAAGCCTAACATAGCTTTCATGGCAGTGGACTTACCTGCTCCATTAGGACCGAGAATTGATACTATTTCTCCTCTGTTAACATTTACCGAGCAAGAACTTATAATATCAGGACCGTTTCCATAACCTCCTGTCATTTCTATTCCCTCAAAATAGGCCATTAGTTATGATCCTTAATTTTAGATCCTCTTCCAAGATAGCTCTCTATAACTTTTTCATCTTTTTTTGCATCTTCCACAGATCCTTCGAATAAAACTGAACCTTCAGCCATTACAATTACAGGGTCACATAATCTTCCAATAAAATCCATATCATGTTCAATCATACAAAAAGTGTATCCTTTTTCTTTATTCAATTTTTCTATTGCACTTCCTAGATCTTTTAAAAGTGTTCGGTTAACTCCTGCACCTACCTCATCAAGAAGCACTAATTTAGCATCCACCATCATTGTTCTTCCAAGCTCTAAAAGTTTTTTCTGTCCTCCAGATAAATTACCAGCTAACTCATTCGATAAATGACCAAGATTAAGAAAATCAACAACCTCTTTAGCTTTTTCTTTTACCAATTCTTCCTCTTCAGAAACTAAACTTGGTTTTAATAATGCTGTCATAAGCTTTTCTCCAGACTGATTACCAGGTACCATCATTAAATTTTCTAATACTGATAGATTAGAAAATTCATGTGCTATTTGAAAAGTTCTTAATAATCCTTTAGAAAATAATTCAAATGAAGGGACATCTGTTATATTTTCTCTATCAAAAATTACTTCACCACCTGAGGACTTTAAATTTCCTGCAATCAAATTAAATAATGTTGTCTTACCAGATCCATTAGGTCCAATAATTCCTGTAATAGTACCTCTTGAAACTTTTAAAGAGCAATCTGAAACAGCCGCTAATCCACCAAAGTATTTTGATAAATTTTTAATTTCTAAAATATTTTCTGACATTCAGTCTATTTATTTAGTCTTCGATGAATGCTATTTAAAGTTTTTTCAAGTGATTTATAAAATCCAGCTTTTGATAACTCTTTAACACCTTGCTCGTTTAAACCTTTTGGAGTTTGAGACTCTTTGACCAAAAACTTTAAATTTTCTTTTGAATTATTAACTGCATCTTCAGATAAGGCTAAAAATAAAGATGTGATATATTTTTGAGCATTATGTCTCTTTACCCCTCTTTTAACTAACCAATCAGTCATTACTCTTAATAATTCATAAAATGGAGCCATCATGCCAGAAGTTGTCCAAAAGTTAATTGAAGATTTTTCTTTTTTAATTTCAACAGTGGTTCCTAAATGATTAAAAAACTTTTTAACTTTAATATTAGGAGGGCAAATAGGCACTGGTCCTTTCTTAAACGAAATTGGTGGTAAAGGTATTGCTCTTACTATTTTCGCTTTCACTTTTATATCTTTTTTTAATTGTGACAATGTAATGGTAGAAATAAAACTTATTACTGTCTGTTTGGACTTGAATTTTAAGTCTTTAATAATTTTTTGTCCAACGCTTGGAGTTACTGATAAGAATACCCAATCTGATTGATCGACAATTTGCTGATTGGTTTTAGCAATGGTAATTTTCTTAAATTTTGCCTTTAAACCCTTAGCTATTTTTGTATTTCTTGGAGAAATAATTATTTTCTTATAGGAAATTTTAGAAGTACAAATTCCAGTAATTACTGAAGATGCTATTTTGCCAATACCAATAAATCCTAAATTCATAAAGTTTTGATTACTTTATATTGATTATATTGAATTAATTAACAAAAAAAGAGCCTCTAATTCTTAACAATTCCCTACTTAATTCTTTATTTTCTTTGAAGGGTTTTCTTCCATGAAGCCAGAAATAATTATTAGCTATAACAGAATGACCTACTGGTAATTTAGTAATTATTTTATTTTTACTTTCCTCTAATGCATCTGATAATTTTTGTAAAAAATTTCCCTGTTCCATATTTTTAGGTTCTGGAAATTGATCTATATAAGAAATTTTAGGTCTTCCTTCTTTATCAAAAGAAAAAACTGGATGTTCTACCTTATAATCAATATTTTTACTTTTAGGAGACCCCCAAACAAAATCTTGTTGACCAACTGGATCGTTGGATAAATCATCACAATGCTCCCAATCATCTAAATGTAACATTGCAGTTTCACCACCTTGTACATTTTGCTCCTCTAGTTTAGTCATAACTAACCAATCTGTAACTTCTTTTACATATGTTCCATCTGTGTGCAAATCCATATTTCTGTAAGCTTTTCTCAAATAAGAGTCACTAGCATCTTCATGCTTTACATGAAATCTAGCATAGTATTTTCCTGCCATTGAATCATGATTGGGGACTCCAATAAGGTGAGCTATAGCAGTTGACAATTTTACTAAAAATTTATCATTAGTTTTTGTTGAAATATTTTTAGGACCGATAATAAAGCAACCAGTTGATCTATCTCGAAGTACCGAATTGATTAACTTGCTTAGTTTATTGTTAGTTAAATCATCAAGACTTTTCGCAATTGTAAATCTAGTAAACGGTTTAAGTTCTAGCGCAGTAAGATCAAATTTATTAAAAGGAAAAATTAATTTTTTTACAATATCATCATCTAATTGAATATTTAGTATTCTACTAGAGTCTTTGTGATTATGAACTTCTAAGCCCTCAATTTTTTCCATACTAAATTTTAAATTAACTTAAATAATAAATCAATTTGAATTAAAAATAATTGTTAATGGCTGCCATACATAAGGCAGAAAAAACTGTAGGATAAACATAATTTTGTTTAGACACAAAGAATACAACTAATGACAATACGACAACAATTATTCTACTTAAATAACTTGCGTCAATAAGAACACCAGCAGGAAAAATAATTGTTCTAGCAATTAGTGCTGCTAAAGTTGCATAGGCTAAACAATTAAACCATTTAAATAATTTTGAAGTCTCCTTAATACCTTGTGAGCTTACGGCTCCAAGAAATCTTGAAATAAAGGTTGCTAATGAAGTAACTAAAATTGCATAAAAAATACTAACTGACATTTAGTTCTCCTATGAGATATGCAATTGTTCCACCAATTATGCCTCCCAGTAAAATAGACCATTCTGGTGATAAAAAATAAAAAATTGGTCCTAATATTGTTCCAAGTATAACTGACAATGTAATTTGTATTGTTTTTGAGGCTCCCACCATCATGCATAAAAAATAAACCGGATTTAAAATAGCTAATCCCATCATCATATCTTTATTTAAATACTCTGAAAAATAAAAACCTATAAAAGTACCTAAAACTGCTACGCTCCAGGTTGCGCTACCAATCCCAATCCAAAAATCAATTCTTTGTTTTTTAGGAACTGTCTTATAGTTACTTTTCATTATCAACCAAGCAGACACAGCAATGAAATGACATGAAAAGTAGTATTTCCATTTAGGTTGATTTTTATGCATCATTAGTGGAAACAAAGAAACTGCCATTGGATAAAGCCTCGCATTAACAAACCAAACTGCTAAAAAAATATTTAGTAATGATGCTCCGACTAATAATGACTCCGCCATTACTAATGAACCAGGTAAAGCATAAGTTAACATTGTAGAAAAAATACTTTCTTGAATGTTAAAACCTAAATTTTTAAGTAAAGCTCCTATTGCAATGAAACAGCATCCTAAAGCTATTGCAGGACTATCAGGAGCGAGAATTGATTTATATCCCTTAAAGAAAAACTGACTATTAATCATTAGCCACCAAGGAATAGTCGACCAACATCAGGATTTTTAAGTAAATCATCTCCTTTGCCAGCGATAGCAGTTTCACCAGATACTAATACGTATCCTATATCTGCAAATTCTAATCCTTTTTTAGCATTTTGTTCAACAAGAATGATTGTTTTTTTTTCATTTTCCTGAAGATCTCTTAAAATTTCAAAAACCATATCAATGTATCTTGGTTCTAATCCAATGGATGGTTCGTCAACTAATAAAACTGATGGTTTCATAACAAGGGCTCTAGAAATTTCTAACAATCTTCTCTCTCCTCCTGATAAAACTTTTGCAGGCTGATTTCTTCTATTTCTTAATCTTTCATATTTCTCAAAAATTCTTTCAGCTTCTTGATAAGACTCATCTGTATTTTCTTTTATATATCCACCCATTAATAAATTTTCCTCTACGGTCATGTCAGGAAATACTGAATTATCTTGAAGTATGTAAGCTATACCTACAGATTTTAACTTTTCTGCTGGTGTTAAATTTGTAATTTCTTTACCATCAATTTCAATTTGACCTGAAAAAATATTAGTAAATCCATAAATAGAATGAAGTATTGTAGATTTTCCTGCACCATTTGGACCTATTAGACATAAAGACTGTGCCTTGTTTACAAATAAATCAAAATTATGCAAAATTTCCATTTTTCCATATCCGGCATTTAAACCTTTAATGGTTAAATGTATTTCACTTGGTGATAACTTTTTTAAATCCTCTGGGCCTGGAGCTTTTCCTAATACTTCATATTGATTGGACATTATTGAGCTCCTAAGTACGCGTCTATTACACGTTTATCATTTTTAATTTCATCAGGTGACCCATTGGCCAACATTTTACCATGTGCTAAACAGAAAATATTTTCAGCAAGTTGCATGATTACTCTCATATTATGTTCTATAACTAAAAGAGTAATTCCAAAATCTTGGTTTACTTTAATTAACCTATCTATAATTCCATTAATCAATGTTGGATTAATTCCAGCTGTTGGCTCATCTAATAAAAGCATTTCTGGCTCATTCATTAGTGCCATAGCTAATTCTAATAATTTTTGTTGTCCGAAAGATAAATCCCCTGCTCTTAAATTTCTTTTTTGATATAAACCCACAAAATTTAACAAATTTTCAGCCTTTTCTGTCAGTTCTTTAGGAATTGTAGAAAAGATTTTCATTAAACTTTCATCACTTCCTTTGTGACTGATGAGCATATTTTCTACACAATTTAACTTTCCATAAATTCGAGTTTGCTGAAAAGTTCTTAACAATCCAAGTTTTGCAATAACTGGCACTGGTAGTTCAGAAACCTCTTTATCATTAAACTTAATTGAACCATTATCAATTGGGTATGTTCCAACTATTGAATTAAATAATGTTGTTTTACCAGATCCATTTGGACCAATTAATCCAACTATTCTACCTTTTTCAACATTCATTGAAATATCAACGTTAGCTTTAACACCACCAAATGATTTACTTACGTTGCTTACTTCCAAAATACTCATTTAAGCTCTACCTGTGCCTTACGATCTTTTTCATCCACAACCTCGCCAAATCTTTCAGGGTATTTTTCTCTTAACCATCCCATTATCCCCTCTGGGAAATAAATAACGATAACTACAATTAAAACTCCAAGTGCAACATATTGCCAACCTAAAAAGAATGTCCAAAAACCTTCTTTAAAAATATGAAACACTGTTGCACCAATTATTGGTCCCCAAAGAGTTCCTTTCCCTCCTAAGATTGCCATTAAAACCATGAAAACTCCCATCTCTCTTCCATCAAAAGCGACATCGGTTGAGTCAATATATCCAACTAAACCTCCCATAATTCCTCCAGCAAGACCACAAAAGAAAGCTGATATCATCCAACCAACTATTTTATATTTCATCGTTTGAATTCCCATGGCCTCAGCTTTATCTTCGTTATCCCTAATAGCATTTAATATTAATTTAAATCTAGTTGTGTAAATTCCTCTGACAGCTATGAAAGTAAGTATTAAAACAAAAAAGCTTAGAAAATAAAAAAATTCGCCTCGTGACTCTAAATTTCCTACTTCAGGAAAAGGTGGAGTTGTGAAACCTTGTCCAGCTCCAATGATTTCAATTCCTCCAGAAATCTCACCTGCTGCAACACCCAAACCTAATGTGCAAATGGCAAAATAATGCCCTCTAAGTCCTAAAATAGAATATCCAATTAAACCTGCTACAATTGTTGGTACCACTGCAGCAACTATTAGCCCAACAGCCATCCCTTGAAAAAATTGTGCAGGAGTATGTACAAATGTTTTTTCACCACCACTTTCAGTCCATTCAGCTAGTGGAAAAAACATACCAACCTGGACAGAGGCACATAAATACATACCGAGGCCATAAAAAAGTATATTTCCAAATGAGTTATACCCCATTTCACCACCTTGAATATTCCATGTGGTTGCTAAAACTATTAATACACAAAGGATAGATAACTGTACTTTGAAAGCTGGAAACAAGAATGGAGCGGCTATACCAAAAATTAAAATTCCACTATATAATAGTATATTATTTTTGTTCATAAAGATTTAATATTTTATTTCTAAAATTTTGGTTAATAGTAAAATAATGTCCATCTTCCTCATGAACACTTGAACCATTTGAATGATATTCATCTAAATGTTTCTTAAATTTAACTATATCTACTTCTATTAATTTACCTTGGTTGTCTTTAATTTTAACCTTTCTCATTTCAAGTACTCTCTTTTTCTAGAAAGTTTAAATCTTCTATAAACTAGTATTAAAACTAATAATAAAAATACTGATCCAATTCTAAATTCAGTACCAAGTATATAATCTGCAAATTCTTCAAAAACACCTAAGCCCATTCCTGACATTGCAACGCCAGGTAAATTTCCTAATCCTGCAATAATAACAATCATAAAAGATCTTATTGTATAAGGAAGTCCCATATATGGGTGAATTGTAAAAGTAATTGAAATTAATGCTCCAGCAACACCACAAAGAGCTGCATTAATACCAAAAGTTGCTGCATAAACCTTTTCTGTATCTACACCCAGAATCTTTGCTGCTCTTGCATTTTGTGCTGTAGCTCTGATCGCACGACCAAGTTTAGATTTTTTCATGTAAATTACTAAACAAATTGCGAACAAAATGCTTATAAAAGCTGAAAATATTTTTGAATTTGGCAGCACAACGTTATTATTAAACAACATAGTTGTTCCATAATCTGAGTTTGCAAGAACAACATCGGCTCCAAATGCAAAGTTCATTAATTGCATGAACAGAATACTTATTCCAAATGTAGCTAAGATAGATATGAACAAATCTCTATCGACGACTTTGTTAATTACAAGTTTGTAAATTGCTATACCTACAAAAAACATTATTATTGGTGACACAATAACTCCCCATGCAGGGTGAATGCCGTAAAGATACATAAAATAAGCAATGTATCCTCCTAAAATCACTAGATCTCCTTGAGCAATATTAATTATATTCATTACTCCCCATTGAAGTGCCATACCATATGCAATCAATGCAAATAAAATTCCAAGTAAAATTCCGTCCAAACAAGCTTGAACAGAAATCATTGGATATTGGAAGACCATGAAATCCATAATGAATCCTATAAAAAATACCCCCTATATATATTATATTAGGGGGTATTTATAGATTTGTTTTATCTTTGAGACCAAGAAGGAATAGGGTGAATCAATTTAGCTGAAGCCCATTTTGTTGGAGCAACAACTTTGTTTTCACATTTTCCACCATCGTCACACATAACTTGGAAAAGAACCATTGGCTTATCAACATTCTGACCACCTGATGCAAATTTTATGTTTCCATAAAAAGTTTGCATATTAGTAGCTGCAAGAGCATCCCTTACTTTCTTTTGATCAAAAGAATTTGCTCTTTCAAATGCATCTTTAAATACCAATAGAGCAGCTGATGATTCTGCTGCCTGATATGGAGGCGCATAACCAAACTCTTTAGTAAAGTCTGCGTCATAAGTCATACCATCTTTAAAGAAGTCATCTTTATAAGTTAGTGTTTTGTGCCACTGAGAAGCACATAAAGCATATTGTGAGTTCTTGCCATGTTGCTTTGATAATTTCGCTGCATCACAGTGTGTCATAGCTAACATTGGAACATCTACTTTCATCTCAGATATTTGTCTAATAGCAGTTAAAGCACCTTTTGTATGACCTGAAACAACTAAAACATCTGGTTTCATTTGTTTGACTTTTACTAAAGTAGCAGCCATGTCATTTAGCTCTTTTGGTAATTTATCATCAATTACTTTTTTAGAGCCTGTTCTTTCAATTGCTTCTAAAACTCCCAGTCTTACATCTTGAGAAAATGCATCTTGTTCAAATGCCATTGCAACAGTTACTGGTTTTCCGTTATTCTTTTCAACTGCTAAATCAATAGCAACATCAAGATATAAATTAGCAGGAGCTAAAACTGCAAATAGATATTTGTAACCTTTTGTAAACAAAGATCTAGATGCACCATTTGCTTCTACCATTGGAACACCATATTTTTCTGTAACTGGAGCTATCGCTTTAGTTAATCCTGAACTGTATGGACCAAGCATAAACTCAACACCATCTTGTGAAATTAATCTTTCAGCAAGTTGAGCTGCTCTTTTAGGGTTTGATTCATCATCATAATAAATAATGTCAAACTTATAAGTTTTACCACCAACTTTAACACCACCCATGCTGTTAATTCTATCTACGGCCATATTGTAACCGTTTTGAGTATGAACACCATTAGAAGAGTATTTACCAGTTAATGAAATTGCTGCACCTAAAACAATTTTATCTCCAACAACTTTCGCAAAAGATACGACAGACGTTGACAATAAAATTACAGCTGCAGAAATAAAACTTATGATTATTTTATTTATTTTCATTTTATTTCCTCTAGTTATTAATTAATTAATAATTAATTTAATAAACAAATTCCTCTAATTGCAAGTGGCAATAAAGACCAAACAAAGTGTTAGTATTGTTGTGTTGCAACGATAATTAATGCAATAATTACCAATACACTCGCTGAAATTGTATTAATTGTTCTTGGTTTGGTATTGATCCAAGTAATTAACTTTTGTGCAAGTAAAGCATAACCGATCAGAGATAAAAAATCTAAAACAACATAAGTTGTAATTAAAATTACAAATTGAATTAAATAATTACCATGAAAAAAGAGAGGGAAGTTTTCATTGTGCAAATTGTGGTATTAAACTTTTTGACTCTAAAACAAAATATGAAAGTGGATCAGGCTGGCCTTCATTTTATGAGTCTTTACCTGATGTATTTGAAACAAAAACAGATCATCATATAGGTTATGCCAGAACAGAATATCATTGTAAAAGTTGTGGTGGTCATCATGGACATATTTTCGAAGATGGACCACAACCAACTGGCAAGAGATACTGTAA
>CACBHL010000006.1 GCA_902539035.1 uncultured Pelagibacteraceae bacterium | reverse complement strand
CAGGCACAGATATCCATAAAGCAAATATTCTAGCAGAAGAACTGGCAACACGATCTTTGGGGACTAAAAATTTAAAATACCCATCTTTATATTTTACTCTTAAATCAATTAACTCCTTATAGTTTGTTGAATCGAACCAATAATCTTCTACAGAAAATTTTGATTTTAATTCTCTTCTCAATGTTCGGTCTATTGGACTAAACCATCTTTCATTTTGTTGATCTTGTAATTCTTCATTAAGTTCAAGTTGAATATTTAAATCTAAAAATAATGAAAATAAGTTATTTATTTCTTGCTTGTCTTCTTCCTCACTTTCATATGCTTCGATGAACGCACTTATTTCGTTTACTAACGTTCTTGTCATTCCTTTATTGGTTTTAATCCATAAGCTGTCAAAAAATACAATTGTGATGATTAGCTGAAGAACAATTACAGGGACTGCAACAATTAAAAGCGCCCTATAGAATAGCCTTTTAGGTAAAACTTTTTTTAGTAAATTATTCAATCCAGAGAACATATCCTGCTCCTCTTATAGTCTGTAAAAATTTTGGGTTTTTTGGATCAATTTCTATTTTTTTTCTTAAACGTGTTATGATTACATCAATTGACCTTTCTTTATCCAAATTAATTAATTGACCGATGCTTTCTCTTGAAAATGTATTTCCAGGATTATTAATCATTTTTTCTAAAATTATTTTTTCTGTATTATTTATTTTGAATTCTTTTTTGTTTTTAATAATTAGCAATTTATTTAAATCAATTTTTACATTTTCAAACTCGATAATTCTTTTTTGGTCAGTCTTAATAGTTTTAGTCAAAATATTTTTAATTCTCAAAATTAGTTCTTTTGGCTCAAAAGGTTTAGCTAAATAATCATCAGCGCCTAGTTCAAGTCCCTCAACCCGCTCACTTGCTTCACCTTTAGCTGTTAAAAGTATAATAGGAGTATCTAAGTCTTTCTTATGTTCATTGATAAAATCTAAACCACTTTTTCCAGACATCATTATATCTAAGATAATTAAATCAAATCTGATAATTTTTACTTTTTCTGATGCGTCTTCAGCACTATCAGCAGTTGTAACTAAAAAATTATTTTCATTTAAATATTTTTTTACTAAAGATCTAATTCCTTCATCGTCATCGACTAGTAAAATGTGAGCTTTAAATTTATCCATTTATAATTTTACTTAATACATTGTCAAAATTTATTACTTCCTCTGAACTAGAGTTTAGTAATGCATTGTAAATTCTTTTTTTTTGTTGATCAAAAACCTCGTTAAATATCTTTTCACCTTTATCATTCAAAAATACATGCTTTACCCTAGTGTCTTGCTCATCTTTTTTAAAAGTAATAATCTCCAATTTTATTAAATCCTTCAAAACTCTATTAAGACTTTGCTTGGTGACTTTTAGTCTTTTCAACAGTTCTGATATTGAAATACCCTCATACATGGATAATAAATGGATCACTTTGTGGTGCGCTAGGCCAATAGAGTACTTGTCTAATATCTTTTTAGAGTCAGAGAAAGTTTCTCTATAGCTCAAAAAAAGTTTCTCTATCAAATCTTTAAGCTGATCATCTTTTAAATATAAAAGTTCTTTCATTATGGGTAAGTTATATTGACATATTAAAGATACAAAGTTATTTTTCGGATATAATTAAATATTTTCAATCATGATACCTTACGATAAAAGATCTGGAAAAATATGGTACAACGACGAGCTTGTAGATTGGGGAGACGTTAAACTTCATGTTTTGAGCCATGGTTTACATTATGCAAGTTGTGTTTTTGAAGGAGAAAGAGTTTATGATGGATCAATTTTTAAATTAGAGGAACATACTTCAAGATTTTTTCATTCAGCTAAGAGAATGGGTTTTGAGATCCCATATTCAGAGGATCAAATTAATATTGCCTCAAATAAAATTATTGCAACACAAAATGTTGAAAATGGATATGTTAGACCAGTAGCATGGAGAGGAAGTGAGATGATGGCTATTTCTGCACAACAAACAAAAATTCATGTTGCAATTGCAACATGGGAGTGGGGCTCATATTTCGATCCAAAATTAAAAGTTGAGGGTATAAGATTAAATATTTCAAACTGGAGAAGACCTGCACCCAATACAATTCCTTGGGATACTAAAGCATCTGGTCTTTATATGATTTGTACACTGTCAAAACATGAAGCAGAAAAACAAGGTTATACAGATTCATTAATGTTAGATCACGAAGGAAATGTAGCTGAAGCAACTGGTGCAAATGTTTTTTTTAAAGATAAAAATGGAGAACTTCATACTCCAATTCCAGATTCTTTTTTAGATGGGATTACAAGAAGAACAGTAATTGGAATTGCAAAGTCAAAAAATATTAAAGTTCACGAAAGAAAAATAAAACCAGAGGAGCTATCAAGCTTTGTCGGATGTTTTTTAACAGGCACTGCTGCAGAAGTAACTCCAGTTTCATGCATTGCAGAAAATCAGTTTAAAGTTTGTGATACTATAATTGACTTAAATGAAAGTTATCAAACTTTGGTAAGAAAAAAAAAAGCAGCCTAATCTTTACTATCCTCAGACATGGCGTGATCAATTCCTTTACGCATATAATCATATCCAGTAAAAAGTGTTAAAGCTGCAGATAGCCATAATAAAATAATACCAATAGTTTGAGCATTATAATCTTGGAAGTTAATAATCTTGTTTCCTGTATCTCCTGACAAAAGAAGAGCAATTGAAACCATTTGTAAAACTGTTTTTAATTTAGCAAGGCTAGAAACTGGAAGTTTAATTTTTCCTTTTGCTAAAAATTCTCTAAGTCCTGAAATCAATATTTCTCTTGTAAGAATAATAATTGCAGCAATTACTTCATAATTCCTGATTGTACCATCCATTACCAAAAGAATTAGAGCTGTCGCAACGATGATTTTATCAGCTATTGGATCTAACAATTCCCCCAGCTTTGACTCTTCTCCCATCATTCGTGCTAACATCCCATCAAGAAAATCAGTAAATGACGCTACTACAAATAATATTAAAGCGGTCAAATCACCGTAAAATCCAGGCAGATAAAACGCTAAAACGAAAAAAGGAACAATAATTATTCGTCCAATTGTTAATATATTTGGAATTTTTTTTAACATAATTATTCGTGAAAGAAGTTATATATCTTTTTTGCCACTTTTTCCTCAACACCTTCTACTGACTTAATTTCATCTAAACTTGCAGACTCTACTGATCTTGCAGATCCAAAATGGTTCAATAATGCCCTTTTTCTTGTCGATCCAATTCCATCAATTTGGTCAAGTAGAGATTTACTTATTCCTTTCTTTCGTTTAGCTCTATGGGCACTTATTGCAAATCGATGGGACTCATCTCTAATTCTCTGAAGAAAAAATAGAGTTGGATCATTTCTTAAAAACTTAAACTCTTTACCATTATGAAAAAAGGTTTCGTTACCACTGTTTCTTAATTTACCTTTTGCAATAGCTACAATAGGAATATCATGAAGACCAAGTTCATTTAAGCTTTCTCTTGCAACTGAATATTGACCTTTACCACCATCAACTAAAACTAAATCAGGAAAGGTTAAATAGTTCTCCTTTTCTTGGACAGCTCTCTTAAATCTTCTGTTTAAAACCTCTCGCATCATACCATAATCGTCTTGTTCATTTTTTTTGTGTTTAATATTAAATTTTCTATATCTCTTCTTGATAAAACCCTCATCGCCATAAGCAATTAGAGCTCCAACACTATTGGTTCCCTGTATGTGACTATTATCATAAACCTCAATTAAATTGATGTTTGTTTCTAAATTGAATTTAATAGCAACAGCATCAAATAATTCTCTATTATTTTGACTTTCATAAAGCTTTCTATTTAAACTATCTTTTGCATTTTTAATTGCTTGATTAATTACTTTTAATTTTGAACCTTTTTTGGCAACAGAAATAGTAATTTGTTTACCCTCTTTACTTGAAAGGGTTTTTTCAATTAAAATTTTTTCTTTAATTTCCTCAGATAAAATTATTGAAGAGGGAACACTTTTATTTTCATAAAATTGCGAAACAAATGAATTAATAATTTCTTTAAGCTTTTCATCAGGGTCATGTTTTGGAAAGAAAGCTTGATTGCCCCAATTTTGTTTCGACCTATAAAAAAAAACTTGAATACAGGCTTTGCCAGACTCTTTATACCCAGCTATAACATCTGCTTCAACTAAGTTTGCTTCATTTATTCTTTGAGATGACTGAATTATATTCAATGCTTTTATTCTATCTCTAAGAATTACTGCTTTTTCAAAATCAAGTTCTTCACTCGCTTTTTCCATTTGATTAGAGAGATTTTTTTGAATTCTTCTTGATTTTCCTGAAACAAATTCAATAGCATCATCAACTGTTTGTTGATAATCATCCTTCGTAACATAACCAACACATGGACCTGAACAACGTTTGATCTGATATAATATACAAGGTCTTTCTCTATTTTTAAATACAGTGTCGTCACAAACTCTTAAGTGGAAAATTTTTTGAATCATTTTTATTGTCCAATTGGCAGATCCAGCCGATGCAAATGGACCAAAATAAAAGCCTTCTTTAGTTTTTTTACCTCTATGCCTTTTTATCTGAGGCCATTGATCTTTGTTGCCAATAAAAATAAAAGGGAAGGATTTATCATCTCTAAGAAGAATATTAAATTTCGGTTTAAATTTTTTAATTAAATTTGCTTCAAGCAGTAATGCTTCGCTTTCGTTAGAGGTGGTTGTTATCTCTAATTTTCTTGTCTGAGATAACATTCTTTCAGTTCTTATAATGTGATTTTTTTCAGATACATAACTTTTTAGTCTATTGGGTAGATTTTTTGCTTTTCCCACATAAAGAATTTCATCTTTAGAGTTTAGCATCCTATAGACACCAGGAAGTTTAGGAACTAATGGGAGTTCTTTTTTAATTACTTCTTTACCTAGATCAGAGCTTATCATGGCTTCTTTTTTTGGTAACTTGAATACCAACAGATGTGCAGTCCTTAAAAATTTCCATTTTTTCAATTTGAAGCATTATTTTTCCAATACGCTTGTCTTTAAATAGAACATCAAAAACATCCTCAGCTAGTGTTTCAAGAAAATTGTAATGTTTATTTTTTGTAAGCTTTTTAATGAGTTTTACTAATTTTCCATAATTTACAATTGATTTAATATCATCATCACTTGTTGGTTTTTTATCTTCATAATCAACTTCAAGATTAAACTTAACTTTTTGTGATTTTTCCTTTTCAAAATCATAGTATCCAAGCTTTAAATCAAGAATTAATTCTTTAATTAAAATTTTCTTCTCATAATTAAATAATGTTTTATTTTTATCTATTTTAACAATGTTTAAATTATTTTTTTTCATTCTTTGCCCATTATGTCAGGTGTTTGCCAGTTTAGATTTTGACCACTATCAATCGCCAAAACTTGACCTGTAATAGATATATTTTTTATAAAAAAGTCAACAGCATTACATATTTGTTCAACATCAACTTGTCTTTTTAAAGGTGTTGCTAAATATTGTTTCCTAAAATGTTTTTCAGATTGTCTTTGATTCTTGATTGTTGGTCCTGGCGCAATTCCGTTAACTCTTATATTCGGAGCCAAACTCATTGCGCTAGTTTTTGTAAGGGTATAAAGACCAGTTTTACTTATAGTGTATGAGAAAAAGTAAGGAGTAAGTTTAAAAACCCTCTGATCAATTATATTAATTATATTATTGTTTTTTCCTTTAATATTTTTAGCAAATTCTTTTGATAGTAGAGCAGGGGTTCTCAAATTTGTTGTTAAATGTTTATTCCAGCTATCTGTTGTAAAAGTTTCAATTTTGTCATTTTCAAACAATGAAGCATTATTTATCAGGCAATCAAAATATTTTAATTTTGATTTTGCATTTTTAACAATTTTATTTACATCATTTTCTTTACTTAAATCACCTTTCACAAGGTAAACTTTAGTTCCCACAACCTCTAATTCTTTTTTTAGTTTTTCAGCTTTCAATTTTGATTTATTGAAATGAATTAATATTTCCTTATTAAAGCCAGATAACTTTCTAGCAATTGCAGCTCCAATTCTAGTAGCTCCACCAGTAATAATTATTTTCCGTGCTTCCACTTTTTATCTCTTTTTTTTGTAACCTTAGTTCCTGGCATACCCATTGTCGATCTACCTTTTGGATAAAGCTTATTTTTTACATCATACTGTCTAATTTTTGGGTTGAGTGTAATTTCCAACTCAGTGCTTTCTAATTTTCTGATTTCATCTCTTATTTTAGCAGCCTCCTCAAACTCAAGGTTCGCAGCAGACTCTTTCATTTTCTTATCTAAACCTTTTAAGTGTTTTTTTAAATTGCCACCAATATTTGAGCCATCACTGATTTTAACATAATCTTTTTCATAAACACTTTCTAGGATATCACTAATTTCTTTTTTTACAGACTTTGCATCAATCTTATGTTTTTTATTATAATCTAATTGAATTTGTCTTCTTCGGTCAGTTTCTGCAATTGCTTTTTTTATGCTTTTAGTTTCTTTATCAGCGTACAAAATTACTTTTCCATCAACATTTCTTGCAGCTCTTCCGATTGTTTGAATTAAGGAAGTTTCAGATCTAAGAAACCCTTCTTTATCAGCATCCAATATACCAACAAGTGCACACTCTGGAATATCTAAACCTTCTCTTAAAAGGTTAATTCCAACAAGAACATCAAAAACACCCATTCTAAGATCACGCATAATTTCAATTCTTTCCAAAGTATCTATGTCAGAGTGTAGGTACCTAACTTTAATCCCGTTTTCATGAAGGTACTCAGTTAAATCTTCCGCCATTTTTTTTGTTAAAGTCGTTACGAGTACTCGGTGATTATTTTCAATAACCTTTTTGCATTCATGCATTAAATCATCTACCTGATTTTTTGCAGGTCTAATTTCAACTGGTGGATCGATTAGACCTGTTGGTCTGATAACTTGATCTATGTACTTTCCTTTTGTTTGTTCCAATTCCCAGGGACCAGGAGTTGCAGATACAAATACAGTTTGAGTTCTCATTAAATCCCATTCTTCAAATTTTAATGGTCGATTATCCATGCAAGAGGGAAGTCTAAATCCATACTCAGCTAATGTACTTTTTCTTGATCTATCTCCTTTATACATTCCATTAAGTTGCGGAACAGTTACGTGGCACTCATCAACAAAAATAAGGGTATTATCAGGAAAATATTCAAAAAGAGTAGGAGGCGGTTCTCCTGGTTTTCTCCCTGATAAAAATCTAGAATAATTTTCAATCCCAGCACAAGATCCCGTCGCTTCGATCATCTCAAGATCAAATTTAGTTCTTTCCTCCAATCTTTGAGCTTCTAGCAACTTATTATCTGCTCTATGTTTTTTTAAAGTGATTTCTAATTCTTTTTTAATATTTATAACTGCTTGTTCTATTGTTGGTTTTGGAGTGATGTAGTGACTATTTGCATACACTTTGACTAAACTTAGATCTCTTATTTGGTCTCCTGTTAAAGGATCAAACTCCTCAATTTGTTCAAGTTTGTCTCCAAATAAACTTAATCTCCAAGCCCTATCCTCAAGGTGAGATGGAAATATTTCCAAATATTCCCCTCTTGCTCTAAAAGTACCTCTATAAAAATTTTGATCGTTTCGTTTATATTGTAAAGCCACTAAAGATTTTATTAATTCTTCACGGTTGTAATCATTATTCTTTTGAAGAGTTAAAGTCATTTTACTGTAAGCCTCAACAGATCCCAGTCCATAAATACACGATACACTTGCAACTATAAGCACATCATCTCTTTCAAGGAGAGACCTGGTAGCTGAGTGCCTCATACGGTCTATTTGTTCATTAATTGATGCCTCTTTTTCAATGTATGTGTCTGATCTAGGTACATAAGCTTCTGGGGTGTAATAATCGTAATAGGAAACAAAATATTCTACTGCATTATCTGGAAAGAAAGTTTTCATTTCACCATAAAGTTGAGCAGCAAGAGTTTTATTTGGAGCAAGAATTAGGGCTGGCCTGTTAGTTGCCTCAATAACTTTTGCCATTGTAAAAGTTTTACCTGAACCTGTAACACCAAGTAAAACTTGATTAAATTGGTCTTTGTTAGCACCATTGACTAATTTTTTTATAGCCTCAGGTTGGTCACCTGCAGGTTTGAAGTCAGATTTGATTTTAAATTTTTTTCCACCTTCAAGTTTTCCACCGATTTGAGGATTTTTGCTTTGGATATCTGTAATTAAATCTTGATATGTATTTTCCATATATTAAACAAGGTAGTAGAATTTATTTATATTTCAATGAGCATAATATCAGACAGTTTAAAGAAGATTAAACCTTCGCCCACTATTGCTGTAACCCAAAAAGCTAGAGAATTAAAAGCAGCAGGAAAAGATGTTATCGGCTTAGGAGCAGGGGAACCAGATTTTGATACACCAGAAAATATTAAACAAGCAGCTATAAAAGCAATAAATGATGGAGATACCAAGTATACTGCTGTTGATGGAACTCCAGCTTTAAAAAAAGCAATAGTCGAAAAATTTAAAAAAGAAAATAATTTAGATTATACAGCTGATCAAATTACTGTTGGAGCAGGGGGAAAGCATGTCATTTATAATGCCATGATGGCCACGTTAAATGAAGGTGATGAAGTTATAGTTCCAGCTCCTTATTGGGTTTCTTACCCAGATATTGTTTTATTAGCAGGGGGCAAACCAGTTGTAATGGAGTGTGATGAAAAACAAAGTTTTAAAATAAACCCATCAGATTTAGAAAAATTTATAACTCAAAAAACAAAATGGATTATTCTTAACTCACCGTCTAATCCAACTGGAGCATGTTATACAGAAAAAGATATAAGAGAAATTGCAAAAGTTTTAGAAAATCATCCTCATGTATATATTTTGAGTGACGATATCTATGAACATGTAACTTATGAAGGATTTAAATTTTTTACTATTGCTCAAATTGAAAGTTTAAAAGAGAGAGTGCTTACAATGAATGGTGTAAGCAAAGCTTACTCAATGACTGGTTGGAGAATAGGATATGCAGCAGGTCCAAAAGAAATTATTAAAGCCATTGCAAAAATCCAGTCACAATCAACAACTAATCCTTCATCAATTAGTCAAGCAGCATCAGTAGAGGCATTAAGTGGGACACAAGATTTTATAAAAAAAAGAGCAGATTCATTTCAAGAAAGAAGGGATTTTGTCGTTAAAGCCTTAAATGATATCGATGGAATTGAGTGCTTAAATCCTGATGGTGCTTTTTATGTCTTCCCTAGTTGCAAAGGTTTAATGGGAAAAAAAGATACAAATGGAAAAGAAATTAAGTCAGACACAGATTTTGTTCAATCTCTTTTAGAGAATAGTGGTATCGCTGTTGTTCAAGGTTCTGCTTTTGGGCTTGAGGGATTTTTTAGAATTTCTTATGCAACCTCAATGGATAATCTCAAAAAAGCTTTAGAAAAAATATCTTCTTTTTGTAAAAGTTTAAGTTAATGAAAACAGCCCTAGTCTTTGGTTCATCAGGCTTAATTGGTGGGCATCTTCTTTACCAATTAATAAAAAATGATAATTATAATAAAATAAAATTATTTGTACGTTCAGAAACATCTATTAATGAACAAAAAATTGAAATTATTAAAACTGATTTCAATGATTTAGAAAAGCATAAAGAAGATATCAAAGGAGATGATTGTTTTTTTTGTATTGGAACTACAAAAAAAAATTCTCCAAACAAAAATGAATACCAAAAAGTAGAGCTAGATATACCAAAAAAAATAGCTCAAATTGCAAGAGTCAATTCAGTAAATTCATTTATTTTTATCTCTTCAATATATGCCAATCCAAAAAGTTCGGGAGATTACGTAAAATTCAAAGGTTTAGTTGAAGAAGAATTAAAAAAATTAAACTTCTCTAATTTAGGAATATTAAGACCTTCTTTTTTAGTGGGAGACAGAAAAGAAAATAGAGCAGGTGAAAAAATAGGTATTCTGACTTTTGGATTATTGTCGCCTTTACTAATTGGACCACTTAAAAAGATGAAACCAATTAATTCAGAAAAAGTTGCAAAAGCTATGATAAAAATTGCAAATGAAAATTTAGGAAAAATTATTTTTGAATCTAACGAAATTGTTGAGTTAACTTCAGGCCAAGTTTAGTCTTATTACTGATTTTGCTGCATCAACAACTGCAATTTCAGATTCTATAAATTTCATTTGAAGAATGTCTTCTGCGTAAGTTTGGTCTGTTTGCATTTTTAGTCCAAGATCAGGAACCATATTTTTTGCACTCGTATCTAAATAACTTAGAAGTTTAACCATGAAATTGGGCAATTCTCTTTTAGGAAGTTTTTTTGCATGGCTTGGAATATTTTTTGCCATTATCTGTGATAATTCAAGAATACTTCTTACTTCAGATCCAACAATCAACCTTCTACCCCCAGCTCTTTTATTTTTTAAAGACAGAACATGTGCTTTTGCAATATCTTTAACGTGAGATATCATTACAGAGAATTTAGGGGCAGCTGGAAATTTTCCTTGAAGCAATTGTTTAACATATTCCATCGAAGTACAATTTTTTTCGTTTAAAAAATCTCCTAAAACAAAGCCAGGATTGATACACGTAAGACTATTTTTAAGACCTTTGCTTTCCATAAGATCCCAAGCAGCCTTTTCAGCTCTAGTTTTAGATACAAAATAATCAGTAGTTTTGTCCCAATCTAAGTCAGTCCAATCATTTTCACCAAATGTATAAGGGTTTGACCTGTTTGGTTTTCTGAACATGCATACTATGGAAGAAGTTTTAACAAAATGTTCAACTCCTGCATTTATTCCTGCATTTAAAACTCTTAAAGTTCCATCTTTTGCAGCCGGAGTAAGCGACTCCCTATCATTTGAAACTTTTAGAGGGAAAGGAGAGGCTACATGAATGATATATTTGCAGCCTTCTGCAGCTTCATTCCATCCTTCATCTTTTAATAAATCTAATTCTACAAAAGATAAATTATCAATTGCTACATTATTTTCTTCTAATGTTGTTTTTGTTTGTTCAATTGAATTTGAATTCCTAACTGTACCTAAAACTTTATAACCTGAATTTAGCAATTCAATAGCAACATGTTTTGCAACAAACCCGCTAATACCAGTGAGTAATACTTTTTCAGACATTTAATTGTGTGAAAGATGTTTTTCAGCCTCTAAAGCAGCCATACATCCCATACCTGCAGCCGTTACTGCTTGTCTAAATGTCTTGTCTTTAACATCTCCAGCAGCATAAACGCCTGGTACATTAGTCTCAGTTGAGTCTGGTTTTGTAATTAAATACCCCTCGTTATCCATATCTAACTGTTCTTTGAACAAAGAGGTAGCTGGGTCATGACCAATAGCAATAAATACTCCGTCAAGCTTCAACTCTTCAACGTTGTTAGTTTTAACATTTTTAATTTTAATTCCTTTTACATTTTTCGGCTCTTTGTCACCGATTACATCTTCTACTACTGAGTCCCAAATAATTTCTATTTTTTTATTTTCCATTAACTTTTTCTGGAGCATTTTTTCAGCTCGCAAACTATCACGTCTATGTATCAATTTAACTTTTGATGCAAATTTTGTAAGAAACATAGCTTCTTCAACAGCAGCATTTCCACCACCAACCACTGCAACTTCTTTATTTTTAAAAAAGAAACCATCACATGTTGCACAAGCTGATACTCCGAAACCTCTAAATTCTTGTTCTGATTTGATATTTAACCATCTTGCTTGAGCACCAGTTGAAATAATTATGCTATCTGCAGTATACCTTTGACCACTGTCACCAATTGCTTCAAAAGGTTGTGATTTCAAATTCACAGATGCAATGTGATCTTCAATCATTTCTGTTCCAACTGCTTTAGCTTGATCTTTCATTTGATCCATTAACCAAGGACCTTGGATTACATCTGCAAATCCAGGATAATTCTCTACATCAGTGGTTGTAGTTAGTTGTCCACCAGGCTCAGCTCCATAAACTAAAATAGGACTTAACATTGCACGAGCAGCATAAACTGCAGCAGTGTATCCAGCAGGACCGGATCCAATTATTAACACTTTTGTGTGTTTAGTTGGATTTTGACTCATATGAAAGCTATATAGTGATAAATGTCTAAATTAAAAGGTTTATTATTAACACAAGGTATGCATGGAATGATCAGCCAAGTAGAAGGTTTGGCTAAAGCACTTGATATTGATTTTATTCACTGCAAGGTTGAAACAAATAATATTTGGAAGATTATCCCACCAAGATTCTCTCCAATTTCACAAACAGTTTATAAAAAAATAGATCAAACAGATTTTGATTTAATAATTTCGTGTGGAAGAAAAAGTGTTATTCCTTCAATTCACTTAAAAAGTATTTCTAATAAAAAAATTTTCAATATTCATATTCAAAATCCAAAAGTTGACTTTAAGCATTTTGATTTTATTGTTGCACCAGAGCACGATGCAATAAAAGGCGATAATGTAATCAGTACAAAAGGTGCAATTCATTACCTAACAGAGGAAGAAATTTTAGAGAATAAAGAATATTTAAACTCTTTTATTAAAAAAGATGACAGAAAAGTATGGGCCTTAATTTTGGGAGGACCAACAAAATATTATGATTATTCAACAAAAAATATGAAGCATATTTTTTCAATGTTTTATAAATTATTAAAAAAACACGATTTCCAACTTGTAGTTATTCCTTCAATGAGAACACCATTAAGCACAATCCATTATGCTAAGGAATTTTTTGGTAAAAATCACACTATAATAATGGATGTAGATAAAAAAGCATACTTGTCTGCACTTGCAATATCAGAAAATATAGTAGTTACTTGCGATTCAAGCTCAATGATTTCTGAAGCTGCTTTGACTGGTAAACCAATATATATTGCTAATATTTTACCAAAAAAAAACGATAAAAGATTTCAAAGATTTCGAAATTTATTTAGAGAGTTAAATATAACAAGAAACTTGGGAGAAGAAGTTGAAATTTGGAACTATGAAAAGTTAACTGAAACTAATAGAGTAGCAAAACTTATAAGAGAAAAAATTCAATCTTAATGTCATTTTTAAATTCTATAAAAAATAATTCAACAAAACATGAAATTCCTTTCGATCATTGGGAATATAGTGATGCGCTAAGCGAAGGTTCAATTGAAGAAATAATTAAAGCAGATATTCCAGATTTAACTAAACTTAATCTGTCATATGATGGTACAAGAGCAATTGATGGTGGTGGTGCAGAATTCCGAGAGGGTATTGCCTCAGGAGGTAAGGCAATAAAATTTAGATGTTTTGTATCTAAAGAAAATGCTACACAGTTTCCACATCTTGTTAAATTTATTAATGAATTGCAATCTAAAGAAACACATAAAACAGTTTCTGAAATGATTGGTAGGGACTTATCAAATTCATATGTAAGAGTTGAAGTTATTTGTGACAGAGAGGGATTTTGGTTAAAACCTCATTGCGATATTAAAGAAAAATTAATGTCAGGATTGATATTTGTCAATAATACCAATGAGTCCGAGGATCTAGGTACAGATTTTTATAACGAAAAGTTAGAGAAAGTTAAAACTTTACCTTATAAAAATAATTATGGTTATCTTTTTACTAGTGGTCCAAACACCTGGCATGGAATGGAAAAAAAGAAAATTTTAAAAGAGAGAAGATGTTTGCAAGTAAACTATGTGACATTTGAAACTGATTGGAAAGTTGAATAATTTTATTTTTCCCAATCAAACCTTGGAAAAGAGTCAAAAACTTTAAAAATTCCCTCTGACCATTGATTACAAACCTTTGCATAATTCTCGTCTGTAACATTTAAACATTCAAGAGTAGATAGATTATCAGCGTCTTTTTTAAGAACTGCAAAATCAATTGGAGGTCCAACAGTAAGATCACTTTTTAATGTAGAATCCATTGAAATCAGAGCGCATCGTGATGCATCACCAATTGAAACAGTTGGTTTTATAACTCTATCAAGAATTGGTTTTCCATATTTTACTTCTCCAATTACAAGGTATGGTTTACTATCTGCTGGTCTTATATAATTACCTTGAGGATAAACTAAATATAATTCATGTTGCTGGCCTTTTATCTGTCCTCCAACTATAAAAGTAGAACCTAACAAAACATTATCAGTATTTATTCCTTGAGGCGCTGAGTGTTCAATATTTAGTGAACCAACATACGATGCTATTTGTTCAAAATCACTACAAGTATTTAAATTCATTATACCAGATGAACTTTTTAGATCTTTTTCAATTGATTTAAAAACTGCTTGAGATGTTCCTAAATTTCCTGATGTTACAATTACAATAGTTCGATCACCTACGTCGTGAGTCATCATTTTAGAATAAATATTTACATTATCTAAACCAGCATTTGTTCTTGAGTCTGAAGCAAAAACAAGACCGTCATTTGTTTTAATACCTATACAGTAAGTCATCTCACCTTAATAATTAGTTAATTATAACATTTTTTCATAATCAATTAAAAGCATAACAGATATATCTAATATGCATTTGCTTATTTTATTCAAGTATTAAACACTGAGCCGTTATGGTCTCAAAGCTTTGGAAAAACTATAATTCAAGTCATGCTTACGATGGTTATTTTACTAAAGATAACAAACTTCGAAAGCATGCAACAATAATTTCATCCATTCTAGAGAGATACGGCAAAAAAAAGCTTCAAGAAATTGAAAAAAATTGTCAAAGTACTATTAGTGCCAGAGGTATTAACTTTAGAGTTTATGCTGCTAACAATAGAGCAGAAGAAAAGAAGTGGCCACTTGATATAATTCCAAGAATAATTCCTAAAACACAATGGAACAAAGTTTCAAAAGGTCTAAAGCAGCGAGTAAAAGCTTTAAATTTATTTATTGACGATGTTTATAATCAAAAAAAAATATTCAAAGATAAAGTTGTACCAAAAGAAATTATTTTTAATTCTCCCTTTTATGTGAAAGAATGTGAGGATTTTTCTCCTAAATACAAAGCTTGGTCAAATATTTCTGGTGTTGATTTAATAAGAAATACTAATGGTGATTATTTAGTTTTAGAAGACAATCTAAGAGTACCTTCAGGTGTATCTTACATGCTCGAAAATAGAATGGTAATGAGAGATGTATTTCCTGAATTATTTACAAGATATAAAGTTGCATCAATTCATCAATACACAAACAAATTATTCAATTGTATGGTCGAATGTATTCCAAAGAAAACTGCAAACCCACATATGGTAGTTTTAACTCCAGGTATATATAACTCAGCCTACTTTGAGCACTCTTTTTTGGCTGGGCAGATGGGTATTGCATTAGTAGAAGGAAAAGATTTATTCGTTGAGAACGATATTGTTTACATGAAAACTGTTAAAGGCCCTCTTAAGGTTGACTGCATATACAGACGTCTTGATGATAATTTTTTAGATCCCAAGGTATTTTTCAAAGGTTCACTGATAGGAGTTCCAGGATTATTTAAGAGCTGGCGTAAAGGAAATGTTGGTATAATTAACGCTATAGGCACTGGAGTAGCTGATGACAAAGTAGTTTACTCTTATGTTAATAAAATGATTGTTTATTACCTTGGTGAACAGCCAATCTTGAACCAGGTAGAAACCTACTTATGTCACAATAAAAATGAAAGAAACTATGTAATTGAAAATATTTCTAAATTAGTTGTGAAACCTGCTAATGCCTCAGGTGGTTATGGAATAATGATAGGCCCTAAAGCAGATAAAAAAGAAAGAGATGAAGTAATTGCCAAAATTAAAAAAAACCCAAGAGAGTATATTGCACAACCACTTGAAACTCTCTCAACAGCACCAACAATCACCGAAAATGATATTGAGCCTAGACATCTTGATTTAAGGCCGTTTGTTCTAAGTGGAAAAACTACTTATGTGAGCACAGGAGGATTAACGAGAGTTGCACTTAGAAAAGGGAGTACAATTGTGAATAGTTCTCAAGGTGGAGGATCTAAAGACACTTTAATAGTTGATGTATAAAATTTATTACTACTTACAATTGATTTAAGTTTAACTTTTATGTCGCAGAATCTTTGAATAAACTAATAGATATTCAAAATTATAAGTGTTCTAAAATCACCTCGAGATGAATTCAATTAGTTTATTAAACAAAAATATAAAAATTTTTAAAATAATAATCCTTTCTTTGTTATTATTTTTTTTATTTCAATTTAATGTCAAAGCCGCAGTAAACTGTGGTTCTTTAACAAATAATGGTACTGTAACTATAAGTTGGACAGACTCTTATTGTTTTTTTGGTCACCCAGGTAATGCTAGTAACTCATCTGGTGCTGCTGATAGTGCCACATATACAAATAATGGAACAATATCTCTTAGATATCGAAATGTAAGAGCTTTTTATAATGGTTTCGATGATACAACTATGGTTAATAACGGAACAATTGAAAGTAACGCACAACATCGTTACGGATATCAAAGCGCCTTTCACGACTCAGGTGATAATGGTGAAAGTATTAATAACGGTACAATAAACCTAGACTATGGGGCTTCGGGTGGAAATAAAAATAATGGTGCATTTAGATTTAATGTAGGGTCTGGACAAAGTTTTACTAATTCTAGTGGTGCATCGATTACGGTAATAGGTCTTGATAATAACCCTGGGGGTATGATTTCAAGTGATAACACAACCGTAACGAATAATGGAACATTCACTATAGGTGGTAATGGTACATCTCAAAAAGCAATTGAATATGATTCTAGCGCAGATGGACAAACTCTAATTAACACAGGAACTATTACGCAAAGTGGTAGCACTGATGCTATTTTAAATGAAGGAACTAATGCAGTCATTACAAATACAGGTACAATTAATGGAGCTACTTATGATATTAATAATACAGGTACAATCTCTACATTAACAAATGACCAAGGTGGCACAGATACTTTGACATACAATGGAGTGTTACCGACTAATTATAAAGCAAAAATAAACTCTACTAGTGATTTTGGAAAAATAACCTTTTCTTCAGAGACGGGGTCTTTAACTTTTGGATTAGATAGTAATTCAGATATTTCAAAAACTATTTATTCTTCAGTATTGCAAGCTATTAGTGCATCAAATATCTCAAATGAAAATACGTGGATTAATTTTAACGACACTTACAAGTATAGAATTATTGAAAATGGAAGTAATTGGGACCTAGAAGTAACTAATATTAGAACTGGTTATACAGCAAGAGTAACAAAAAATTCTTATAAAAATATTTTAACAGTTTTAGAGCAAATTAATACTGATGGTACAAATTCAGATTTAACATCAGCACTAGATAGTTTATCAGATGTAGCACTTAAAAAAGCAGCTTTACAAATTGAGGGTATAAACATTAAAAAGATGTCAGGTCAAAGTTTTCAAAAACATTCTAGTTTTAAAAGAGCAGTCTCTAATGCTCTAACTTCTCCAAGTATTAATTTACTCACTAAAAATAATTATGCCTCCCTATCTTTAAATGATTTGAATTTTTCTAAAGATCAAAATCAAATCTATTCATTCAATAATTTTGATTATAAATCTATGGCAAATATTTTTAAAAATAAGGATTTATTCTCTTTAAAGAGTAAAGATAATACCTTTGTTATTAGAACATTCGCTGACAATTTCAATCAAGATAAAATTAACGATGATGTCGGTTATGAGGCAACATCTGTGGGTATATTAATAGGAAATCAAAATAGTTTAACTGTTGAAATTCAACAAGGTTGGTCTTTAGGTTTTACCACAAGAGATAATGATTTTGATGATGGGTTTGGAAAAAGTGATAGCAATACATTTCATGCGATGATTTATCAAAATCAAGAGTATGATAATTTTATTTTAGGATTAAACGTTGGTACTTTTTTTACCAGAGCAAACATGATAAGAGAAATAACTGAAGGATCAGTTCAGTCTTTAAAGAGTAGAAAACACGATCTTGGTTTTGATATTACTGCTGATATTAAAAAGTCATATTTATTAAAAAATGATTTTACTTTTACTCCATCATTTTCAGCAAATGTTAGCTTCACAATACAAGATGACCTAGATGAAACAGGAGGAGATTTAGCTCTGTCACTCAAGAATGATGATTTATTAATTGTTAAACCTGAAATTGGTTTTGCATTGGATAAAAATTTAAAATCAGTGACAAAAACTCAAAGTTTTGGTTTTTCAATTTATGGAAGTTATGAAGAAAAGTTAGATGGTACAACTTCTATTGCAAAAATTAAAGATACTGGTTCTAACTTCAATATTGTTGATGATAATACCGACGATACATTTTTAACTGTTGGATTAGGATATAATTTTAAGAATATACAAAATAACTCAGAGTCTAATTTTGGAGTTTACCATACACAAAATGATGATGATAATTTAAATTCGAGCTTATTATCTTATAGTTACAAAAAAACTTTTTAAATATCCTGCAAAGAAGTAACTTCTAATTTTTTTGTTTTAAGTGATTTGATTGCCTCTAAACATGCAAGCGCCGTTGACATATTCGTACAGTAAGGGATTTTATTTTTAAGTGTTCCTCGTCTTAGAGCTATTGCATCATTTAATCTGTGTTCGCTATTTCCACCACCAGTATTAATAACAAGACCAATTTTTTTAGAGTCTAGTATATCTACTATATGAGGAGAACCACTGCTGACTTTATTAATAATTCTGCATTTCATCCCATATTTTCTAATATATTCAGCTGTTCCTCGAGTTGCACAAAGTCTAAAATTTAATTTAAGCAATTCTTTTGCTAAACTTATTCCTTCATCTTTATGACTATCTTTCAAGGAGATAAATGCTAACCCATCTTTTGGTAAAGAATTAGAAGAGGCTATTTGGCTTTTTGCAAAAGCCATTCCAAAGTTTTTATCAAATCCCATTACTTCACCTGTTGATTTCATTTCAGGACCAAGAAGAAGATCGCTATTTGGAAATTTATTAAAAGGGAACACAGCTTCTTTAACTGCATACATACCTTTAGACTTATCTTTTAAATTAAATTTAGATAATTTTTCACCAGCCATCACACGTGATGCGATTTTTGCAAGGGGCAATCCTTTTGCTTTAGATACAAATGGTACCGTTCTACTTGCTCTAGGATTAACCTCAATTACGTAAATTTCATCATTTTTAATTGCGTACTGAATATTCATGAAACCCTTAACTTTTAAAGCTAATGCCAACTTCTTAGTTTGATTTTCAATTTCTTTAATCAAGAATGGTTTTATAGACACAGGAGGCAAACTACATGCTGAGTCCCCAGAGTGAATTCCAGCTTCCTCGATATGTTGCATAATCCCTGCAACATGAACTTGTTTTCCATCTGAGATGGCATCAACATCAATCTCCATTGCATGATCAATAAATTTATCAATTAAAATTGGATTATCCTCGGCAGCCTTAAAAGCTTCTTCTACAAAATTTTTAAGTTGGCTTTTTTCATGTACAATTTCCATTGCTCTTCCACCTAATACGTAAGAAGGTCTTACCACTAAGGGTAACCCAATTTTTTCAGAAATTTGTATTGCTTGTTTAAATGTTTTTGCAATCCCACTTTGAGCTTGTTTTAATTTAAGTTTATTTAATAAATTTCTAAATCGATCTCTGTCCTCAGCTAAATCAATTGAAGCATATTGTGTTCCTAGAATTGGAAGCTTTTGTTCATGTAAAAATTTTGCAAGTTTTATTGGTGTTTGTCCACCAAACTGTGCAATTATTCCAACAAGATTTCCTTTTTCTTGCTCTTTTTTAATTATGTTAAAAACGTATTCTTCTTTTAGAGGTTCAAAATAAAGTCGGTTACTCGTGTCATAATCAGTTGAGACAGTTTCAGGATTACAATTAACCATGATTGTTTCAAAACCAGCATCTTTTAAAGAAAAACTTGCTTGACAACAACAATAATCAAATTCTATACCTTGTCCTATTCTGTTAGGACCACCTCCTAAAATAATAATTTTTTTCTTAGTTGATGGATCTGCTTCACACTCTAAATTGATTGAGAAATTTCTTTGATATGTCGAATACATATAAGGTGTAAAAGATTTGAATTCAGCAGCACAAGTATCAACTTTTTTGAAAACTGGTAAAATTTTAAGTGCTGTTCTTTTTCTTCTAACAATTTCTTCTGAAGTTTTAGATAATTCAGAAAGTTTTCTATCAGAAAAGCCAATTGATTTTATTCTATTAAATTCACCAAAATCCTTTGGTAATCCTTTCTTTTTAATCATAGTCTCTGTATCTACAATTTCTTTAATCTGTTCTAAAAACCATGGATCAATTTTAGATAATGCAAATATTCTTTTTAAATTAACTTTTTTTCGTATTGCTTCAGCAACAACAAGAAGTTTATTTGGAATATTTTCTTTAAGTTTTTTTTTAATTTGTTCTTTATTTAGATCTAGTACTCTATCTAATCCTGAAAAACCAGTTTCAAGTGAAACCAATGCTTTTTGAAGCGACTCTTTGAAATTTCTGCCAATTGCCATTGCTTCGCCAACAGATTTCATTGAGGTACCTAGAGTAGCTGGTGAGGTTGAAAATTTTTCAAAAGTAAATCTTGGAATTTTTGTTACAACATAATCAATACTAGGCTCAAAAGATGCTGGAGTAACCTTTGTAATTTCATTTTTTAATTCGTCCAAGGTATAACCAACAGCTAGTTTTGCTGCAACTTTTGCAATTGGAAAACCAGTTGCTTTTGATGCGAGTGCCGAAGATCTTGAAACTCTTGGGTTCATTTCAATCACAACCATTCTTCCATTTCTTGGATTGATTGCAAATTGAACATTGGATCCACCAGTTTCTACTCCTATTTTTCTTAAGCAGGCAATGGAAGCATTTCTCATCACTTGATATTCTTTATCAGTAAGTGTTAGTGCTGGGGCAACAGTTACAGAGTCTCCAGTATGAATTCCCATTGGATCTACATTTTCAATAGAACAAATAATGATACAGTTATCTTTTTTGTCTCTCACAACCTCCATCTCAAATTCTTTCCAGCCCTCTAAACATTCTTCAACCAATACTTGACTAACAGGAGATTCGTGAAGTCCATTTTTAATTATCTTTAAGTAGTCTTTTTTATTTTTCGCAATACCACCACCAAGACCTCCAAGAGTAAATGCAGGTCTTATAATAGCTGGAAGACCAATTTTTTTTAATACTTTTGATGATTGATTGATATTATTTACAATCTCAGATTTAGGTAAATCTAAACCTATATCGATCATATTTTTTCTAAATTTCTTCCTATCCTCTGCATTGGCTATTGCCCTAGAGTTTGCACCTATGAGTTCAATTTTATATTTTTTTAAAATTCCTCTTTTTTCAGCCTCCATTGCAAGATTAAGTGCAGTTTGACCACCCATTGTTGGAAGAATTGCATCAGGCTTTTCTTTTACAAGTATTTTTTCTAAAACTTCTAATGTTATGGGCTCTATATAAGTTTTGTCTGCAACATCGGGATCGGTCATGATAGTTGCTGGATTGGAGTTAATTAAAATTACTTTATAGCCCTCATCTTTTAACGCCTTGCAAGCCTGTGTACCTGAGTAATCAAACTCACAAGCTTGGCCGATGATAATAGGTCCTGCACCTACAACTAATATTTTTTTAATATCTTTTCTTTTTGGCATTTTTTTTCATATTGTTAATAAATTCTTGAAAGAGGTAGACACTATCCTGTGGTCCAGGGTTTGACTCTGGATGATATTGCACTGAAAATATTGGTTTGTTTTTAAGTCTTATTCCTTCGATGGTATTATCAAATAGAGACTTATGAGTGACTTCAATTTTTTTTGGTAAAGTTTCTTCAACTACTACAAAACCATGATTTTGACTGGTGATTTCAACTTTATCATGTATTAAATTTTTAACAGGATGATTAGCCCCTCTATGTCCCAACTTCATTTTTTTTGTTTTTCCACCTAAAGCTAAAGCTAGAATTTGATGACCTAAACAAATCCCAAATATAGGTAAATTTTTTTTGATTAATTTATTTAGTATTTCTATTGCATATTTTCCTGTCGCTGCTGGATCACCAGGACCATTAGACAAAAATATTCCATGAGGTTTAAGATCTAGTATTTTTTTTGCAGTAGTTTTGCAAGAAACAACCGTTACTTTACATTTGAAATCTGAGAAATATCTCAAAATGTTTTTTTTTATTCCGTAATCAATTGCAACTACATGAAAAAGTTTTTTTGTATTCTTTTTATATCCTATTTCTTTTTTCCAAGTTTGCAGTCCTTTCCAAATATAGTTCTTTGATGTTGTAACAGTTTCTGCAAGATCAAGGTTTTTTAAACCACTCCATTTAATGGTAGAATTCGTTAATTTGCTAACATTAAACTCTCCATTTTTTGAGTAAGCAATTGTTCCCTTAGGGGCACCTTTATCACGAATAAAGTTTGTTAAACTTCTTGTATCCAGGCCTGTAATTCCCACAATTTTATTTTTTTTGAGCCAGGTATCTAGATGTAGAAATGCTCTGTAATTTGATGGAGAGGTTATTTCTGAATTAAAGATTACTCCCCTTGTCCAGATTTTATCAGACTCTACATCTTCTTTATTAGTCCCAACATTTCCAATATGTGGAAATGTAAAATTTATAATCTGACCTGCATAAGAAGGATCTGAAATTATTTCCTGGTAACCAGTTAAAGAGGTATTAAAGCAAACTTCTCCAGTTGCTTCTCCTTGATAGCCAATCCCAATCCCTTTAAAAATCCTCTTATTTTCAAGAACTAAAACTCCCGTATTAATTTGTGAATTTTTTGAGTTTGTTTTTTTTACTTTTTTGATCAATTACAACTCATAAGTTAAAGGTTAATACAATAATTGCACTATTATCGCAACAGAGATGTATTATAAAATTGTAAAAAAACAATTTTTCTTTTGAAGAATTGTTTCTTTAAAGTAGATTAAAAATATTATGTCCTTAAAAGATACTATCGAAAACGAATACAAAACTGCTCTTAAATCGAAAGATAAAAATAAGATATCAACCTATAGGTTAATATTGTCATCAATAAAGGATCTAGACATAGTTAATCGATCTGGACCCAATAAAAAAGATACAGACGACGAAGATATCAAGAAGCTTCTGAAAAAAATGGTTAAACAACGAGCCGAATCTATTGATATCTATAAAAAAAATAATAGAAATGATTTATTAGAAGTTGAGCAAAATGAATATAATATTTTAACTAGATTTCTACCTAAGCAACTTGGAGAAGAGGAAACCAAAAAAATCTGTGCGGATTTAATTGCTAAATTAGGTGCTAATTCAATAAAAGAAATGGGTAAAGTAATGGGGGAATTAAAGAAAAACCATTCGGATGAGATTGATTTTGCTAAAGCAGGCCCGATGATCAAAGACTTATTGAATAAATAATGAAATATCCAAAAGAATACCTTGATGAAATTAAGACAAGGTTGAAAGTATCAACAGTTGTCTCAAAAACTGTTTCCTTAAAAAAAAGGGGTAAAGAGTTTGTTGGCTTGTCTCCATTTAAAAACGAAAAAACACCTTCCTTTACGGTAAATGATGAAAAAGAATTTTATCATTGTTTTGCAACCTCAGAGCATGGAAACATTTTTGATTTTGTTATGAAAATTCAAAATCTTAAATTTGGCGAAGCTGTAAAGTATTTAGCTCAATTAGCTGGAATGCAGCCCTATATGTTTTCAAAACAAGATGAAGAAAGAGAAAAAAAATGGAAAGAGTACCAATCAATCTTCAGTCAATATGTAGATTTTTATCACAATGAATTATTAAAAAACGAAAGTTATTCTACCGCAAGAGATTATTTAAAAAATAGATCTTTAACTAAAGATGAAGTTAAAAAATTTAAAATTGGATACATTGAAAAAAATCCAAATTTCTTTGAGAAATTAAAAGATAATTATAGTGAGCAAAGTTTAGTTGAAACGGGTTTATTTTACTTAGATGAAAAAAAGAAAATATATGTTGAAAGATTTAGAGGTAGATTAATTTTTCCAATCAATAATATCTCGGGTCAACCAATAGCTTTAGGGGGGAGAATAATCGAAAAGGTAGATTATTTGGCTAAATATATAAATTCCCCTGAAACATATTTTTTTAAAAAAGGGTCTAATTTATATAATTTAGATCTAGCTCGAAAACTTTCAAATAAAATAGATCATATCTATTTAGTTGAGGGATATATGGATGTTGTTGGTTTAAGCAAAAACGGAATTGATAATGTAGTTGCTAATCTTGGAACTTCTCTGACAGATAAACAAATTTTAACTCTTAACCAGTTTTTTGATGACATCATTATCTGTTTTGATGGTGATGAAAGTGGTTATAAAGCTGCATTAAGAGCAGCAGAAAACTCTATCAAAGAATTAAAACCAGAAAAACAAATTTCATTTCTATTCTTACCGGACAAGGAAGATCCAGACAGTTACGTAAATAAAAATGGTAAAGCTAATTTCATTGAATTTACTAAACAAAGCAAGTTATCAATTCATCAATTTATTTTTAGTCATTATAAAAAACAAACAGAAAATAACCCTTCTTCATTAGCAATTTTTGAAAAAAAATTGAGAAGTATTGCAAGCACAATTAAAGATGATTTTATAAAAAAATATGTACTAGAATATTTTCTAGAAAAAATTGCAGAATTAACACCACATTCCAATCAAAATAAGGAAAAATTTTTTGTTAAAAAAACTAAATCACTAGAAACAACCAAGAAGCATTTTAATGACAGTCAATCGCTTAGTGGGGTAGAGCTAAAAGAGTTCTCTTTATTGTATCTAGTAATGAATAATTTAAATTTGTTGCAAGCAAACATACATTTAATCGAAAATATTAAGTTATTTACCGAAGTTAATATAAAAATATTTGAACTAATAATTCAGACACTGAAATCTGGAGAGAAAATTACAATTGAGGATTTAAAGTTAGACAATCAATTGCTAGAAAAAATAAATAAATTTGCACCCATTAAACATATTCTTAAAAATCAAGCAGATGATGATCAAAAAATCATCGAATTGTTAGAGGATATTTCAAGAGATTTGATGAATTATGATCTAGAGTTCAGAATACAGGAATTAGAATCGAAGTTTTCGGTTGATATGAGTGAGACCACATTTAATGAGCTAAAAGAGCTAAAAAAAAAGCAGAATCTCAATTAATCCAGCTAATTTAGTAATGGATTTTTGCTGATTTGATATTATATAAGACTTCCTAACTTTTATTGCCGTGGAAAGAATTATAACAAAATCATTTGCTAGATTAATGGGTAGAGGAACTCATAGAGGTTTCATAACCTATGATGAGTTAAGTAAATCTCTTGGAAAAAGGAATTTATCAGATGATAATTTAGCACAAGCCTTCATACACATCCTAGATGGAAATGTTTCCTTAGTTGAAAAAAAATCCGACTTTAAAGTTTTAAGGAAAAAAGAAAACTCAAATAAAGAAGATGGAAAAACAATTGAGAAAAGTGACGATCCTATCAGGATGTATTTACGTGAGATGGGAGGTGTAGAACTTCTTTCCAGAGAGGGCGAAATTGCAATTGCAAAAAGAATTGAGGCTGGAAAAGATGTGATGTTAATTGCTCTTTCTCAAAGTCCTATAACAGCTCAACAATTTTTTGAGTGGAATGAGAAATTACAAAAAGATGAAATTTTAGTCAGAGAAATAATCGACATTGACACTAACTACATGGAAGATGAGTCAACGGGACCAAGTGCAAAACAAAAAAATGCAGGAGAGACAGACAAAGAAGAAGGTTCTTCTGATGAAGATGATGACTTTAATCCAACACTTGCAGCCATGGAAACGGAAATTAAGCCAAAAGTATTAAAAACAGTAAATACTCTTACTAAAGAGTATACAAAATTAATAAAATATCAAAAAGAAAAATTGAATTGTGTTTTAAATACTCAAAGCTTCTCATCTGCAAAAGAGAAGGGTTATGAAAAAATTGTAAATGATATTTTAGACAACATCAAATCACTTCAATTATCACCATCTGTTTTGGAGGAACTTGTTCAAAAACATTATGTAGAAAATAAAAAAATTATTTCTTTAGAAGGCAATCTATTAAGACTAGCAATGGATCACAAAATACCAAGAAATGAATTTATCAAGTTTTATATAGGCAATGAAATAAATCCGAATTTAAAAAAATTTTTAGATACAAATTCAGAATGGAAACAGTTTTTTAGTAAAAATAAAGAAGAATTTAAAAATATAAGAGAAAGATTAATTGAAATTAGTCATAAACTTGGAATTTCAGTAACAGATTTCAAAAAACTAGTTAGTAGAGTTCAAAAAGGTGAAAAAGAGTCTAGAATTGCAAAAAAAGAAATGGTTGAAGCTAATTTAAGGTTAGTTATTTCAATAGCAAAAAAATATACAAATAGAGGACTTCAATTTTTAGATTTAATTCAAGAGGGCAATATTGGGCTGATGAAGGCTGTAGATAAGTTTGAATATAGAAGAGGATATAAGTTTTCAACTTATGCAACCTGGTGGATCAGACAAGCAATAACTAGATCAATTGCTGATCAAGCAAGAACTATTAGAATCCCTGTTCATATGATTGAAACAATTAATAAAATTGTCAGAACTCAGAGACTAATATTAAGTGAATTTGGCAGAGAAGCTACTCCTGAGGAGTTAGCTCAAAAATTAAGAATGCCTTTGGATAAAGTAAGAAAAGTCTTAAAAATTTCAAAAGAGCCTGTTTCATTGGAAAAACCAGTTGGTGATGAAGAGGATAGCAGCTTAGGAGATTTTATTGAAGATACAAAGGCATTAGCACCGTTGGAGCAGGCCATAAAATCAAATTTAGGAGAGGCAACAACAAAAATTTTATCCACACTTACACCAAGAGAAGAGAGAGTTTTAAGAATGAGATTTGGAGTGGGTATGAATACAGATCATACTCTAGAAGAAGTAGGATTGCAGTTTTCTGTTACAAGAGAAAGAATTAGACAAATCGAGGCTAAAGCTCTCAGAAAGTTAAAGCATCCTAGTAGATCTAAACAACTAAAAAGTTTCTTAGAAAGCTAATACTGGGCCGTTAGCTCAATAGTAGAGTACTGCATTGACATTGCAGGGGTAGTTGGAGCGTAACCAACACGGCCCACCATATCTAAATTATCTTTAATTGATAACTATTAAAAAATGATATAACTAACACATATTCTTTGGGCCTGTAGCTCAGTTGGTTAGAGCAGTACACTCATAATGTATTGGTCCCAGGTTCGAGTCCTGGCGGGCCCACCATAATTAAAATTATTTTTTTGAAAATTCCTCTAAAGTTTTGAACAAAGCATTAATATCTCCATTATTAGAATTTAAAATAGAGGAGAACTCCTCTTTCTGAGTCCTAGCTAAACTTAAACCCTCTATAATTAAATCTCTAATTAATGGATTATCTGGATATTTTGTGTAAACACGCCAATCAATTTTTACTTCTGGCCTTTCTGCTGTACCAATCAAAATACTTTTGACTATAGTATAGTTTTTGTTTAAAACTTCTTTACTTTTTACCTCAATTTCTGGATTTGTGTATTCCGCCAACCTACTAGAAAAGCTTTTTAAGAAATAATTTTCAAATAGTTTAGAGTAATTACTCTTCTGTTCATCATTTAAAACTTTTCTAACTGGTCCTAAAGAATAGAAGCCAACACCTTTAATATCAACAGTTTCTTTAGCAATAATTTTTAATTTACTTATTTTTTCATCTTTAGAAATATCTAAGGATAATATTTGTGAGGCTCTATTAACTGTAGATTGTATAAAAACATCAGGTGAAATTGAGAAGGCATTATTTGAAATCGATAATAAAACAACGATAGCTACAAAAAAACTAAAAAATTTTTTCATAAATTATATTAATTAGTTTGTGTCTATTTCTTCCCAACTACCATCGTTCATTGTATCAATAACATCTTTAGAATTGGAAATTTTTCTTTCCCTGTCTTGTAAATATAAACTTTTGACTGAAGCATAAAAATCTACAGAATTTTTTTCTAAATTATCAATTGCTTCTATGTTTTTTGCTCTAAAATCAATACCTGATAAAATTTTTGTTGTTGCATAGAGTTGGCCATCTAGGAATTCGTTATTTCCATTAACTGAAATGTTATAATAAGGATCACCACCCATAACATTTACAAACATACCTGCTGTATCCCTTACTGTAGATGGACCTAATACTGGTAGCACTAAATAACAGCCATGTCCTAAACCCCACTTACCAAGTGTTTGACCATAATCCTCCTTAACATATTCTGGAAAACCAAGAAGATCAGCCACATCAATAATTCCTAGAATTCCAATTGTAGAGTTTACGACTAATCTTGTAGTATTAATACCAGCACTTATTAAATCGCCTTGAAGTACATTATTTGGTATCGTAATTAAATTTGACAAATTTTCTAATACATTGCTTGTTCCAGCTCTTACCGGAGACGGTAGAGCTCTGTAACCAACAGCTACTGGTTTGAAAATAACTTTGTCCAAACCTTGATTTAATGCAAAGCTAGCTCTATTAAATCCCTCGAAACAGTCTTTTGTTGATAAATTTTTTTTTGATAATTCTAGACTTCCGTCCGAACCTGCAAATGCATTGACAGATAAAAAAATTGAAATTAATGATATTTTAATAAGCCTGATCATTTATAAGATTATATAATGTATATATAGTTAAAGTAAATCAACATTTGGTGGTAAAAAATGACTAAATTATGGTCTTAAATTAGCAAATAATACAATTAAAATGAGAATAAAAACAATTTCAAATTATTCACCTAATTTTAATTCAACCAAAAGAAGATTTAATCAACTAAAGTTTCTGATTTTTCATTATACAGGAATGAAAAGTGAAACTGAGGCTATTAAAAGACTGACAGATTTTCGATCTAAAGTAAGTAGTCATTATTTGATAAAAAATAACGGAGATATTGTCTTACTAGTTCCAGATTTATATGTAGCATGGCATGCTGGAAAATCATCATGGAAAAATTTTAAATCGTTAAATGATAATTCTATAGGCATTGAAATAAGCAATCCTGGTCATAACCATAATTATAAAAAATTTTCTATTAAACAAATAACTTCTTTAATAAAATTAAGTAAAAAATTAATTAAAACATATAAAATAAAAAAATATAATGTTTTGGGTCACTCAGATATTGCCCCAGATAGAAAAATGGATCCCGGTGAAAAATTTCCATGGCAGCAATTAGCCACAAGAGGAATAGGTGTATGGCATTCTTTATCAGACAAGAAACTTAAAGATAGTAGAAAACTTAATATAGAATTTGGTCAAGCCGACGAAAAAAAATTTTATAAAAACCTTATCAAAATTGGTTACCCTAAACTTTATTACAAAAATAGTAAACTTAAGTCCTCTGTTATTAAGGCTTTTCAAAGACATTTTAGACAAGAATTAGTAAACGGAAAATTAGATAAAGAATGTTTAATTATTAGTGAAAATATCGCTAAAAAGTTTGTTTAAATTAACTTGAAGTTTTAAATTTTTGTAATAGATTTACTTCGCCAGATAAATGACTTATCGCTTTAATTAATTTTAAAGAGGAAAGTCCGGGCTCTACAAGGAAACAGTGCCAGGTAATACCTGGCGGGGGCAACCCTAGGGACAGTGCCACAGAAAATAAACCGCCATAACATGGCAAGGGTGAAAAGGTGTGGTAAGAGCACACCGGTTCTATTGGTAACAATGAACGCTGGAAAACCCCACTGGGAGCAAGACTAAGTAGAGATGACATTGTTGTAAAACTAAAAGCCTTCCTTGGCTGGTCATCAGGGTTAGTTGCTTGAGCTTAAGAGTGATCTTAAGCCTAGACAAATGATAAGTTTAAATGACAGAACCCGGCTTATAGTTTATCTGGCACATCAAATTAAAATATCACTATATCTTTCTTTGTTTGTTCTCGTTTTAAAATGCCAGTGTCTATTTTCCCTCTTAATAAAAGAATAAAAGCACTAAAATAATAGGTATTGACGTCTAGTTGTAAAACCCATAATATCCCATAAATTCCCAAATATGGGAATAAAGGAATTTATGTTTTATGTTTTTATCAACATACGAAAACAAATTAGACAAAAAAGGGAGAGTATCTGTGCCTGCTAGTTTTAGGTCACATTTATCCAATTTAGGTTACAATGGTGTTATATGTTATCCATCATTTAATAACTCATCTATAGAAGCATGTTCTCAAGATAGAATAGAAAAAATTTCTTCAGCAATTGACTCCCTAAATCCCTTTGAGGAAAAAAGAGATTATTTTGCAACTTCAATATTAGCAGAAAGTATAAATTTACAATTTGATAGTGAGGGCAGAATTTCACTTTCTTCAAAATTATTAAAACATGCAAAAATAAAAAATAGCATGTTGTTTGTTGGTCAAGGCCAAACATTTCAAATATGGGAACCAACAGCATTTGAAAAATTTAAGATAACAGCGAAAAAAAAAGCAAATATTAATCGTGGTAATCTTAAATGGGAGCTTCAACAAAATAAACAATAGGGGAAAAAGATGACAATTAACTTTAAAGCACCAGAGATAAAAGAACTACAGCCACGACTTCTAGTTTTAGGTGTAGGTGGAGCAGGCGGAAATGCAATAAATGAAATGATTGAAAACAATATGCAAGGAGTAGAATTTATTGCAGTGAATACCGATGCCCAAGATTTGAAGCTCAGTAAAGCAAAAACAAGAATTCAAATTGGTTTAAATTTAACCAAAGGATTAGGAGCTGGTGCAAAATTAGATATTGGACAAGCTGCAGCAGATGAATCTTTAAATGAAATTGTAAATACACTTCAAGGTGCAAACATGGTTTTTATTGCAGCTGGTATGGGCGGTGGAACAGGCACTGGTGCTGCTCATGTTATTGCCAGAGCTGCTAAAGAATTAAATATCTTAACGGTAGGTGTTGTGACTCTTCCATTTTTATATGAAGGCCCTTCTAGGATGAGAAGAGCACAACAAGGTTTGGAAGAATTAAGAAAACATGTTGATACAATTATTGTTATTCCTAACCAAAACCTATTTAAAATAGCTAATGAACAGACTACTTTTGAAGAGTCATTTAATCTTTCAAATAATGTTTTAAGACATGGTGTTCAAAGCGTGACAGATTTGATGGTAAGACCTGGAATAATCAACTTAGATTTTGCAGATGTTGAAACTGTTATGGCAGCAATGGGCAAAGCTATGATGGGAACTGGAGAAGCAGAAGGTGAAGGTCGTGCAATGCAAGCTGCAGAGATGGCAATAAGCAACCCTTTAATTGACGACTACACTCTAAAAGGTGCCAAAGGATTGTTAGTTAATATTACTGGAGGTAAAGATCTTAAACTCTTTGAAGTAGATGAAGTAGTGAACAAAATAAGATCAGAAGTAGATTCTGAAGCAGAGGTCATAATTGGAGCAATAACGGACTCAGAATTAGATGGAAAAATTAGAGTTTCAATAGTTGCAACTTCTCTTGATGGTCAACATCCGGAGTCTAAATCAGTTGTAAATATGGTACACAGAATCCATAATCGTAATCCTGGTTATTCAGATTTTACAAATATTGGATCATCTGCTTCTTTTAATTTTTCAAATAACACATCCTCAAGTCCAATCACGCATGGTGCTAATGCTTTGAAGCTTGAAAATGAAATAGTTCAAGAGCAACAGAGTGAAACAACTCATTCAAATGTTACAAATGAGGAGGTTTTACAAAATACATATACTGAAACAGAAAGTGTAGTTGAAGATGCAACCGTAAATGAGATGGAAAAATCATTTACGCAAGAAGCTACCGAGATACAGGATATGACTAATGCTCCAGAAAGTGTTGAACAAGATGTTTCAAACGACCTAAAAGAATTTGGGGTAGATTCGGACTCTCCAGACTTATTTAGTTCCGAAACAGAAAAATCAGGTCCAGAAGATTTAATATCTTCTGACGAAGATGATGATGATCTTGAAATACCAGCATTCTTGAGAAGACAAAAAAATTAATGGTCTTCAAAGAAATAAATGGACGCCGCCATAACACCGAAGATGCAAGAGCATTATCCGGTGTTGCTAAAAGAAATTATTAGCATTATTTCCCCTCAATATGGCGGCACATTTATTGACTGTACTTTTGGCCAAGGTGGCTACACAAAAAAAATTTTAGAATTTAAAAAAACTAAAGTAATGGCTTTAGATAGAGATCCTGAAAGTGAAAAGGTTGCTTCTAAACTGCAAGAAAAATTTGAGGACAGATTTAAGTTTAAGAATCTAAGATTTAGCCAGCTAAAAAATCTAAAACTAAAAAATGAGAACATCAAAGGCGTTATATTTGATTTAGGATATTCCTATACTCAAATGAAAGATCCAAATAAGGGATTATCATTCGATACAGACGGAAAATTAAATATGCAATTAGGTTTAAATTCTTTTTCAGCTGAAGATGTAGTAAATAAACTTGATCAAAAAGAATTAGAAAAAATCTTTAAGTTTTTTGGTGATGAAAAAGAGGGGAAATATATAGCAAGAAATATTACGAAGGAGAGAATAAAAAAAAAAATTGATACACAAGGTTTAGTTAAAATAATTGATAGTTCTAAAAGAAGAAAAAATTTTAGGATTAATAATTCTACTAAAGTTTTTCAGGCTTTAAGAATATTTGTTAATAAAGAGATTAGTGAATTAATCTATGGATTGATTAATGCAGCAAAGATTTTGAAAAAAGATGGAGTTTTAGCAGTAGTAACATTTCATTCTTTAGAAGATAAAATAGTTAAATATTTTTTTAAAAGTCTTTCAGAAAACAAAAGTATTTCTAGATATGCTCCTTTAATTCAACAAAGAGAGACATTATTTAATTTATCTAAAAAAAAACCAATTACACCAAAAGATGAGGAGTTAAATAAAAATCCTTCCTCTAGGTCTGCAAAATTAAGATACGCTATAAAAAAAAATGATCTTTTTGATTTTGAGACTGATATTGAGGATCAATTTAAAAATTTAATTGAAATTGAAAATTTTGGAAAAAAACTATGAAAAAAATTGGCTTAGTATCAATAATTTTTTTGTTAATTTTATCTACTGCAACAATAAAAAATACAGCAAAAAAAAATGAGGATGAATTATTTATAGTTAGAGAAAATTTAAGAGTATTAAAATCTGAATATGAGAATATTTTGCTAGAGCATGATTATTTAAGTTCTGCTGATAAACTTCTAGAATTTCAATCTTTATATTTTGATGATCAGCTTATTCAAAAAAATATAAAAAATATTAAAATTTATAAAAATCAAGAAATTATTGAGGATCTAAAAATAATAAAAGAGTAATGATTAAATTTAAATCAAATTTAACAATAGAGGATCATGAAAATGATTTTTCATATAAAAAGAAAAAAAATGGACTTAATATTCAGTTTAACAGAGTTGCTTTTATTTTCTTCATTTTTTTTATAATTTATACAATTTACTCTATCCATCTTATTAAACTTGGTACGCGCTATTCTGATGAGGAAAAGGTAGATACTCCCTTAATTAATGACGAGCTCTACAGAGCAGATATTATTGATATTAACGGCAATTATTTAGCAAAAACAGTAAGCTCAATTGATATTGGTTTAAAAACCTCAGATATTATAAATCAAAAAAAATTGTTATTAAGTTTAAATTTAATTTTTCCAAATAAAAATTTTGAGGAAATTGAAAGAAAAATAAATCAAAAAAATTTTTTTTATCTTGAAAAAAAAGTCTCTGAAGAAAATTACGAAACGTTGATGAAACTTGGAGATAAATCTCTTAAACCTGAGGAAAAAATCTTGAGGATCTATCCTCAAAAGAATCTTTTTAGCCATATTATTGGTCAAATAGATAATGATAATATTGGAATTTCAGGACTAGAAAAATCTTTAAATGAACTTTTAATAAAATCTAGAAAACCCATCAGGTTGACAGTAGACAAAGATTTACAATATCTAATTCGTGAAGAATTAATCAAATATCAAGAAATTTTTAAAAGTAAAGGGAGTGCTTCGATTTTAATGAATGTCCACACTGGAAATATCTTATCTCTTGTTTCGTTACCTGACTTTAATCCTAATGAAAGACAAAATTTAAGCGACGTTAATTACATAAACAGAGTAACAAAAGGAACTTATGAGTTAGGTTCTGTTTTTAAGGCATTTACATTTGCAAGTGCATTAAATGAAAAAAAAATTAAACCAGAAACTGAATTTTTAGATCTTCCAAAAACAATCAGTTGTTATGGCTTTCCAATCAGAGAATATGACAATGAAATCCCATCTGATTTAACTGCAGAACAAATCTTTGTAAGATCTGGAAATATTGGTTCAGTAAGAATTGCTCAAAAAATTGGACCAGAAAAGTTCAAGTCATTTCTAGAAAAAATTGGTGTTCTTAGTGATATTAAGTTTGATATTGAAGAAGTAGCACCTCAAAAAAATTACAATTTTGGAAAATGTAAACTAGCAACAGCATCTTTTGGCCACGGTGTAGCTACTACAATTCTTCAACTTGCTAAAGGTTATGCAATTTTGTCAAACGGAGGATATGATGTAAAACCAACTCTTGTTCAAAAGAAACTTCAACAAAATACTGAGAAAAGGAGATTAATAAATCAAGGTGTCTCGGAACAAGTTGTAGATGCCCTTAGGAAAATTGTTAGCACAGAAGAAGGAACTGCAAAATTTGCAGACGTGGAGCATTTTGAAATTGGCGGAAAAACAGGTACAGCAGACCAACCTAAAGATGGAGCATACTCTGATGCTAAAATAAATACTTTTGCATCTATTTTTCCTACCTCAAATCCTCAATATGTTTTCATAGTGATGTTAGATACTCCACAAAAAGCAAAAGATTATTATTATAAATACAGGCACAGAAAAGGTGGCTGGAAAGGAACTTTATATAATACTGCTGGTTGGACTTCTGTTGAGGTAGCAGGAAAGATTATAGATAAAGTTGGGCCCATTTTAGCCACAAAATATATAGAAATTCAGTAATCATGCGTTTAGGAGATCACTTTAAACAAATAAGAAAAAAATATTATAACATTTTTTTTTCTGGGATTTGTTTTGATCATAGAAAAATTAAAAAAAACTATATTTTTTTTGCAATCAAAGGAAATAATTTAGATGGGAATAATTTTATACCTTTAGCAGTAAAAAAAGGATGTAAAATTATTGTTACCGAGAAACATTTTGGTGAATATAAAAATGGGGTTTTGTTTATTCATACAAAAAACATTAGAAAATTACTAGCTCAAATATCATTTGGTATTTTTAAAAAAAAACCTAACAATTTAATTGCTGTAACAGGCACAAATGGTAAATCATCAGTCTCTAATTTTTATTATCAAATTTTAAATTTAAATAACAAAAAAGTTGCTTCAATAGGAACATTAGGTGTGAGGTCAAATAACTATAATTTAAATTTATTTAATACAACTATTGATCCTATTTATTTAGGAAAAATTTTATATCAATTAAAAAAAAGAAAAATAGAAAATGTAATTATGGAAGCATCAAGTCATGGGTTACACCAAAATAGGGTGGATGGACTTTTATTTAATTCTGCAATTTTTACGAATTTATCCCAAGATCATTTAGACTATCATAAAAATTTTAAAAATTATCTTAATGCTAAACTTTATTTGTTTGAAAATCTTATAAAAAAAAAGGGATTTGTTATAACTGATGAAAAAATACCTGAATTTAAAAAAATTAAAAATATCAGTGCCAAAAAAAAATTAAAATTACTTACTTTAAATAATAAAAATTTCCAACTTTTATCCCACAATTATAAAAATGAATCTCAAATATTAAAAATAAAACATAAAAACTTAATACACGAAATAAGAGTTAAACTTGTAGGAAAAATTCAATTAAAAAATATTTTGATGGCTGTCATAGCAGCTTCAAAAAGTAATTTAGAGTTAAAAAAAATATTTAGTGTTATTCCTAAACTATCTTCTGTTGAGGGTAGATTTGAAAAAATAGGAAAAATTAAAAATAAATCTTTAGTATTTCTTGATTACGCTCATACACCAGATGCTTTAGAAACTTGTATTCTAAATATTAGAGAACAATTCCCTGATAAGCATATTTCTTTGCTCTTTGGGTGTGGTGGTGACAGAGATAAAGGTAAAAGATCAAAAATGGGTAAAATTGCTGATAAATATGCGGATAAAATTTATCTTACAGATGATAATCCAAGACATGAAAAGCCTAAGAAAATTAGAAATGAGATTAAAAGGGGTATAAAAAAAAGTCAAATTATTGAAATTTCTAATAGAAAAGAAGCAATCATAAAAGCAATAAATAACTTAAATACAGGAAATATTTTAATCGTTGCAGGCAAAGGTCATGAAAAAATTCAGCAGATTGGAAATAAAAAAATTTTTTTATCAGATAGGCAAATAATTTTAAGTTCAATTAAAAAAAAGAATTTTAAATTATCTAAAAATTTAAAATTAAATATTCTTAATGAAAGATTTGATAGAAAAATTCTATCATCTAAATCAGTAATTAATAAAGCTAGCATAAACTCAAGGAGTGTAAAAAAAAATGATATTTTTTTTGCAATTAAAGGAAAAAAAAATGATGGTAATAAATTTGTTGAACAAGCAATTCAAAAAAAGGCATCAATAACTGTAGTAAATAAAATTCAAAAGAAATTACCTATTAATAAACAAGCAAGCTCAATAAACCCTTTAGGTTTGCTTACAGAAACTGCAAAAATTTTTAGGAAAAATATTTCTACAAATATTATTGCCATAACAGGTAGTTGTGGAAAAACTTCTCTAAAGGAATTATTGGGTAACGTCTTAAATAAAGTGTCTAAAACAACTATTTCCCCAAAATCATATAATAATAAATATGGTGTTCCTTTAAGTCTTTTTAATATAAATCAAAATGATGATTATGGTGTTATTGAAGTTGGAATGGATAAAAAAGGAGAAATAGATAAACTCTCAAAAATTATTCAACCTGACATAAGTGTAATCACAAATATTAATTACGCACATGCCAAAAATTTTAAAAACATAAGACAAATAGCTTTAGCAAAAGCTGAAATAATTGATAATACCAAAGATAATGGTCATGTAGTCCTTAACGCTGATGACGCTTTTTTTGGTTTACACAAGAAAATAGCACATAAAAAGAAAATCAAAGTGTTATCTTTTGGAATTCACAACCAATATGCAGATATTAAACTATATAATATTATAAAATCCAAAAAAAAATACAAAATCTGTATTAAAATAAATAAAATTAAAAAAGATTTTATAGTTTCAAATGATTTCCAAAATTATATTTATAACATTTTAGCAGCATTAACTATTAAAAGTGTTTTCTTTAATATTTTAAAATTAGATAAAAATACATTTCTTAATTTTATAACTCCAGAGGGAAGGGGCGATATCAAAAAAATTAAAGTTAATAAAAAAATTATAAACTTAATTGATGAAAGTTATAATTCAAATCCATTGTCTTTAAAGACTGCAATATTAAATTATGACAAGATCAAAACAAAAAACGCTAAAAAATATCTTATACTTGGTGATATGTTGGAGCTGGGGCATCATTCAAAAAAACTTCATGAGTCTATAGCACCAGTGATTAATAGAACAAATATTGATAAAGTTTTTGTCAAAGGAAAGGAAATTTCCTTTTTATATAATAAAATTTCAAATCTTAAAAAAGGTTCAGTTTTAAAGAATAAATTACAAATAAACGATTTAATTGAAAATAATTTTGATAATGATGATTTCTTAATGATAAAGGCCTCAAATGCGACAGGTTTCAATAAGATAGTAAAAGAATTAAAAGGTACAAATTAAATGCTATATCAATTTTTACTTAACTTTGTTGACACATTTGGTTTTTTAAATGTTTTCAAATACATAACTTTTAGAACTGGATTGTCTCTATTTACGTCGTTAGCTATTGTCCTAATAATTGGTGGACCTTTTATTAAGTTTTTCTCTAGCCAAAAAATTTTAGATCCTATTCGAGATGATGGGCCTGAAGAACATGTTGTAAAAAAAATTGGAACCCCAACAATGGGCGGTGTAATTATCTTAATAGGTTTATTGGTTTCAGTTTTATGTTGGGGGAATCTGTCAAATATAAATATTCTTTTTTGTATTTATATTGCTATTACATTTGGTATTTTAGGTGCTTTTGATGATTATAAAAAAATTAAACATAGTAACTCTTCTGGTATCTCATTTAAATTTAAAATAATTTCTCAGATTATTTTAGCAATTGTAGGAGTTTGTTATTTTGTTTATTTTATAGAAAATCAAAACATTACTAACTTATATTTTCCATTTTTTAAAAACCTAATTGTCAATCTAGGTTGGTTCTTTATACCATTTGCTGTATTTGTTTTAATCGGTGCATCTAATGCAGTTAATTTAACTGATGGTTTAGATGGTTTAGCGACAGTTCCAGTTATTTTGGTTGCAGGATGTTTTGCATTTATAAGTTATGTAACCGGAAACATTGTTTTTTCCGATTACTTACAAATTCCATATATTGAGGGTACAGGTGAAATCTCGATTTTCTGTGGAGCTATCATAGGGTCATGTTTGGGTTTCCTTTGGTTTAATGCTCCACCTGCCAAAATTTTTATGGGAGATACTGGCTCTTTATCTTTAGGGGGATCTCTTGGAGCAGTCGGAATAATAACTAAACATGAAATTGTTCTTGCAATTACTGGTGGACTATTTGTGCTCGAAGCGATTTCCGTGATGGTTCAAGTTATTTCTTTTAAATTGACTGGAAAAAGAATATTTAGAATGGCACCAATTCATCATCACTTTGAGAAAAAAGGTTGGCCTGAGTCAACAGTAGTTATAAGATTCTGGATCATCTCTATCATTTTAGCAATGATAGGATTAGCGACTTTAAAGTTAAGATAATGAACAAAATCAATAATATTTTTTTAAAAAAAAAAATATTAGTTTATGGATTAGGTAAAAGTGGAATATCTACTTATAATTTTTTAAGACAGAAAGCTAAAGTAAACTCATTTGATGACAATCCTCAAAACAATCTCAGATTTGATAAAAAAAGTCTTTCTTTCACCAAAATACTCAAATGTGATTTTGATTTTATAATAATAAGCCCAGGTATAGATGTTTCCAAATGTAAATTATCAAAATATTTAAATCAAAATTCTTCTAAAGTTTATACAGATCTTGATATTTTTTGTTCTTTTTTTGGCAATGATAGTGTTACGATCACTGGCACTAACGGAAAATCGACTACTGCAAAACTTTTATATGATGTTTTAAGGGATCAAAAAAAAGATGCTAGGCTTGTTGGAAATATTGGTAATCCCATTCTATCAGAAAAAAAAATTATAAAAAAAACTTTTTTTGTAATTGAAGCATCTTCTTATCAGCTTGAATATAGTAAAATTTTTAAATCAAAATATTCAGTAATTCTAAATATTACGCCTGATCACATTGAAAGGCACAAAAATTTTCAAAATTATATAGAGGCTAAATTTAGATTATTAGATTCACAAACTACGCAATCTGTAGCTTTTATAAAAAGAAATGATCCTGTTATTATTAAAAAATTGAGAAGCAAAAAATATAAACAAAAAATTATTAAAATAGATACTTCGCTCCAAACTCCAATTTTTAAAAAAATTAGAAACAAGTATTTCATGTCATCTGGTAATAGAGAAAATTTAATTTTTGTTTTAAAAATATGCCAAATTTTAAATATTAATAACAAAAAATTATTAAGAACAATAAATAAATTTAAAGGACTAAAATATCGTCAACAAATAATTTTTGATAATAATTATTTAACTATAATTAACGACTCAAAATCTACTAGCTTAGCTTCATCAGAGAACCTGCTTAAAAATTTTAAAAATGTTTACTGGATTTTGTGTGGCATACCTAAAAAGGGCGACAAGTTTAATCTTACTAAATTTCAATGTAAAAATTTCAAGGGCTATATATTTGGCAAACATCAGATAAAATTTAGCAAAATTCTTAAGAATAAATTAACAATCAAAAAGTTTAAAAATTTAAAAGATACACTTAGTCAAATATTTTTAGAGATTAAATATAATAAAGAAAAAAAAAATACAATTTTATTTAGTCCAGCTGGAGCATCATTTGATAATTTTAAAAATTTTGAGGATAGAGGTCTATATTTCAATCAAATAATAAAAAAATATTTAAATGCGAATAGATAGTTTTCTTTATAAATTTTATTATCAGTGGTGGAAAAATATTGATAAATCTATTTTTTTTATAATTAGTTTATTATTTATTATTGGTCTCTTCTTTTCTCTTGTATCTACTTCTTTAATAGCCTCTGATAAATTAAACACAAATAGTTACTTCTTTTTTTTTAAACACTTAGTATATGTTGTTATTGGGATAGTTATTGTTTTTATATTTTCTTCTTTTGAGAAAGAAAAATTAATAAAATATTCAATAGTACTTTTTTTTGTTTCCTTAATTTCATTAGTATTAGTTCCAATTATAGGTGTTGAGGTTAAGGGGTCTAAGAGATGGATAGATCTATTTTTTTTACCAAGGTTTCAACCTATTGAAGTTCTTAAGCCTTTTTTAATAGTTTTTTTGGCTACCATTCTTTGTACTGAAAAAACTAATATAATCATTAAGTACATATTATCTACATTAACTATCTCAATTATATCTCTTTTACTAATAGTTCAGCCAGATATAGGGCAAACTTTATTAGTAGTTTTCTCTTGGTCTGTTTTAATTTTTACATCAGGGATTAATATATTTATTCTTTTAGCATTTTTCTGCCTAGCAATAATTTTGCTATCATATTTAATAATATACGTACCTAAGTTTGACTACATTCAGGGACGTATCCTCTCTTTTTTTGATAGGGAAACTGGAACTCACAATTTCCAATCTGATAAAGCAATAGACTCAATTACCAGTGGAGGTTTTTTTGGTAAAGGAATTGGAGAAGGGATACTTAAAAATAGGGTCCCTGAGGCTCATACAGACTATATCATCTCTGTAATTTCTGAAGAATTTGGAGTAGTGGCCATAATGTTAATATTATTATTGTTTTTAATTTTCATTCATATGGTCTTTCAAAAAATTAGTTTTGAAACAGATGATAAAATCAAATTAATATTAATTGGTTCAATAAGTTTAATATTGATGCAAGCAACAATTCATATTGGGGTAAATATTAGACTATTTCCAACGACTGGTATGACTTTGCCTTTCTTAAGTTATGGAGGATCGTCGATTATAAGTACATCTATATTAGCAGGCATCATATTGAATTTGACTAAAAGAAAAATAAATTAATTAATGAAAAAAAAAATTTTGATTACTACAGGTGGATCGGGCGGACATGTATTACCAGCTTTGACAATTTATGATCATTTAAAAACTGAGTACGATATTTTTATTTCAAGTGATCAAAGAGGCTTAAAATATTTTGAAACAGAAAAGTATAAACCCTTTATTGTTGATACTCCAAAACTAAAAATTTCAATTCTTTTTCCTTTTGTAATTTTTAAAATATTTTTATTAACAATAAAATCTTTAAGTATTTTAAATAAAGAAAAAATTTCAATTTTAATTTCAACTGGTGGATATATGTCTTTACCGTTATGTTTTGCTGCAAAATTATTGGGTATTAAAATTTATTTAATTGAACCAAATATGGTTATGGGTAGAGCAAATAAATTTTTTTTAAATTTTTCAAAAATTATTATTTGTTACTCAAAAAATGTTATTGATTTTCCTAAAAAATTTGAAAACAAGTTAAGAATTACTAAACCTTTGTTAAGAAAAAAATATTATGAAGAATTAAAAAATATTGAGGAAAAAAGTTTATTTACTATTACAATTATAGGGGGTAGTCAGGGAGCCAAAATATTTGATAATTTATTACATCAAACTTTAGCTAAAGTTTCAAAAAGTATAAAAATAAAAATTATTCACCAAACAAGTGATAGTAATCAAAATTTTCTTATAAATTTTTATAAAGAAAATAAAATTGAACACCATGTTTTTATGTTTGAAAAAGATCTCAATAAACTCTTAATTAAATCTGATTTATGTATTACAAGGGGTGGCGCTTCAAGTTTAGCGGAATTGTCATTATTAAAAGTCCCATTTATCTCTATCCCCCTTCCATCCTCTATAGATAACCATCAGTATGAAAACGCAAAATTTTATGAGGATCAAAACTCTTGTTGGATTTTAAATCAAAAAAATTTTGACAAACAAAATTTTGAAGATCTTTTGCTCAAAATAATTAAAAATAAAGAGGAATATTTGGTTAAAAAAAAGAATTTAGAAAATTTAAATTATCAAAATACATGGAATAATGTTAATCAAAATTTATTATCAATTTTAAATGAAAATTAAATTAGCAAAAACTGAGTTAATACATTTTATTGGCATTGGTGGTATTGGTATGAGTGGTTTAGCTTTAATAATGAAAGGCAAAGGTTTTAGGGTCCAAGGTAGCGATATCTCTATTAATAAAAATATTGAAAGGCTCAAAAAAGAAAAAATAAAAATTTTAATAGGACATAAAAAACAAAATATAAATAAGGCAACAATATTAGTTATATCTTCAGCTATAAAAAAAAATAATCCGGAAATGTTAGAGGCTATTAAGAAACAGTTGCCTATTTATAAAAGAGGCGAAATGTTAGCAAACATTGTGTCTTTAACAAAAAATATTATTGTTGTGGGCTCTCATGGTAAGACTACTACTACATCTCTAATTGCTTCTATTTTTCAAGAAACCAAAATAGATCCAACTATTATTAATGGAGGTGTAATCAACTCTATAAATAATTCTGCGAAACTTGGGAAAAGTGAATGGTCAATATTAGAAGCTGATGAATCAGACGGTAGCTTTGTTCATACCCCCCCAACTTACGCAATCATAACAAATATTGATAGAGAACACATGGACTATTATGGTTCAATGGATAAATTAAATAAATACTTTGTAGATTTTGTTAACAAAGTTCCATCCTTTGGAAAATCATTTATTTGTTTAGATAATAAAAATAATAAAAATTTATTAAGAAAATTAAAAAATAAAAATTTTTATACTTATGGTATAGACGACAAATCTAATTATAGCATTAAAAATATTAAGCAATTTAGAGAATTCTCGGAGTATGATTTAAAAATTAGATTGCCTAATAAGAAAATTATAATAATAAAAAAAATAAAAATTCCATTATTAGGCTTACATAATATTAAAAATTCAGTCGCCGCAACTGCTGTAGCGCTTAATGTGGGCTTAAGTATTTTAAATATAAAAAGAGGACTTAAAAACTTTAAAGGCGTTCAAAGAAGATTTAATAAAATTTTTACTTTTAACAAAGTTGATTTTTTTGATGATTATGCTCATCATCCAACTGAAATTAAAGAAGTACTTAGCGGAGTAAAAAAAGTTTATTTAAATTATGAAAAAATATGTATTTTTCAACCACACAGGATATCAAGATTAAAAGATTTAAAGTCAGAATTTGCCTCTGCATTTAAAGATGCAGACAAAGTAATTCTTTTTCCAATATATACCGCAGGTGAGAAAATCAAATTAGGTTTTAGTTATTATAATTTTGCAAAAGAAATAATAAAAAAATCTAAAGTCGAACTATTTCTAGTAGATGATAAATATCAATTAGCAAAATATATAAAACATAATATTTACGGGGATAAAATAGTAATAGGTATGGGGGCGGGTTCTATTTCATCTTGGATGAGAGAAATGCCTAAATTTTTGTAATGAGAGATTATTTAAAAGAATTATCATCAGAATTTAACGAAAATCTAAAATTAAATTATGATTTAAAGAAAAAGAATTGGTTTAATATTGGTGGCAAAACTAAGATTTATTATAAAGCAAAAAATCTAAAAGAATTAATTAGGTTTTTAAGAAAGATTGATAATAAAGAAAAGATTTTTATTTTAGGAGGGGGTTCAAATATATTAATCACAGACAATGATTATGATGGCATTGTAATAAAATTATTAAATAACTTTAATAATATTTCTTTATTAACTGATGAAATTATAATTGCAGGTAGTGCTGTTAGTGACAAATCGCTATCAGAATTCGCTATAAGTAATGGTTTGGGGGGCTTTGAATTTTTATCATGTATTCCAGGGACGGTTGGTGGTGGCATTAAAATGAATGCAGGATGCTTTGGTAAAGAATTTAAAGATATTCTCATTTCTATTCAAGCGGTAGATAAATCAGGTAAGGTTTTTACTATTCCAGCTAAAGATATAGATTTTAAGTATAGAGAGAGCGGATTATCAGACGATCTTATATTTTTGAGCGCATCCTTTAAGGGATACAAAAAAGATAAAGCTCTAATAATGAGTGAAGTTCAAAAATTGGTGGAAAAAAAAGAACAAGCTCAACCTACAAGAATAAAAACTAGTGGTAGCACATTTAAAAATCCTATTGACCAAACAGATAAAAAGGTATGGCAGCTAATTAGTGAGTCCGTACCTCTTGAAAAATCATTTGGAGATGCCTCAATTTCTGAGAAGCACTGTAATTTTTTTGTAAACAAAGGTAATGCTAAATTTGAAGACATGAAAAATTTGATTAAATTTGTAGCTGATTGTGTTTTTAAAAAAACTGGGATTAAGCTTGAAACAGAAATTAAGATAATTGAATAATTTGAAAAAAAAAATTTTAATAATATCAGGGGGAATTTCAAAGGAGAGATTAATTAGTCTTGATACAGGATTACAGGTTACAAAAGAGTTAAGAAAAAATTCATACAAAGTAAAAATTTCTGAGCCAAATATTAATTTAGAAAAGACTATCAAAAAATTTGATCCTAACGTTATTTTTAATGCATTACACGGACAGTTTGGAGAAGATGGTTATATTCAAACTATACTTGAGAGGTTTAAAATACCATATACACATTCAGGTGTAATTCCATCTGCAATTGCAATGGACAAAGAAATATCTAAAAAATTATTCATCAAATATAAAATTAATACCCCTAAATTCTTTACATATTCATTTGATATAAAAAATGCGAAACTAGTTAAAATAATAAATAGTAAATTAAAATTTCCAGTCGTAGTTAAACCATTAAACGAAGGTTCAAGTGTAAATGTATTTATTTGTAACAGGAAAAATATATTTAATATTTTAGAATCCCTTAAAAACTACAAAAAGGTAATGATTGAACAGTTTATAGGAGGTCGTGAAATACAAGTCGCAATATTAGGAAAAAGAAAATTAGGAGCTATAGAATTAAAACCTAAGAGAAAATTTTATGATTATCAAGCTAAGTATAATACTAACGCTAAAACCCAACATATTATAAAAATTGATCTACCTAAAAAAAAATTAAATGAAGTATTAAACATAGCCCATAAAGCACATAAAATAATTGGATGTCGAGGAGTTACGAGGTCAGATTTTAAATATTTTCAAGGTAAATTTTATTTGTTAGAGATAAATACTCAGCCTGGAATGACTAAACTTTCTTTAGTTCCCGAAATAGCTGCTCATCATGGCATGAGCTTCATAGAATTAATAGAGTGGATATTAAACGATGCATCTACAAAAAGGTAAAAAAATTTTAATTTATTTATTTCTATTTCTAATAGTGGGATCAATTAATAATATTGCTTTAACAAAAATTAATTTCGAAAAAATTAAAAGTATTCAAATTTCAGGATTAAATCATAATCAGAATATAAATCTTTTAGATAATATTAAAGAGCTAAAAATAAAAAATATTTTTTTTCTTAATGGAAAGGAAATTTCTAAAATTATAAGTTCTAATAGTTTAGTTGAAAATTACGAAATATTTAAAAAATATCCCAATGCCTTGGATATTAAAATCGAAAGAACCAAATTTTTAGCAAAAATAAATAATAACGGAAAAACATTTCTTATAGGAACAAATGGAAAGTTATCTGATGTAAAATTTTCAGATAAGGAGCTCCCATTTATATTTGGTAAACCAAAAATAGATGAATTTATGAAATTTACTCATGTAATTGAACAATCCAAACTTTCACTTAATCAAGTTAAAAATCTATATTTTTTTCAATCAAAAAGATGGGACTTAGAACTTAAGAATAATGTAATATTAAAATTATCGAAAGATCATACAAAAATTTCTTTAAACCAAGCTTTTGAAATTTTAAATGATAATAATTTTAAAAATCTTAAGGTTATAGATGCAAGAATTAAAAATCAAATTATTTTGAATGACTGAAGAATTAAGTTACGAAGTATATTTAAGTATTTCTCAAAAAAAATTTGAGATTTATTTGCTTGATAAAAAAAATTTAAAAAATATTTATCAGGAAGAAGTATATCTGAAAAGTGATATAGATCTAATTGATTATAATCAGTTAAATAGCTTTCTTGATAAAAACATTTTTAAAATTGAAAAATTAACTGGTAATTTTTTAAGAAGTATCGTTGTGATAATTGAAAATAACCAAGTTTTAAATTTTTCCATTGGAATAAAGAAAAAAAATTATGGTGAAATAATTAATCAACATTATTTAGAGAGTACTTTAACTGAACTTAAGGATTTATTTAAAGAAAATTATCAAAATAATAAAATTATGCACTTGGAAGTAAATAGATATTTAATAGATGGAGTTACCCATACATCCTTTGATGAACGAATTGATGGTGACCATATTTGTGTGGAAGTAAACTTCATTTCTATTTCAAATTCTTTAATTAGAGAAATTAGTAATGTGTTAGAAAAATATCAAATAAAAATAGGTCATTTACTCGAAAAGAAATATATCAAAAGGTTTTTTGTAGACCAAAATTTAGATCTATCTTTAATTGCCTTCAAAATACAAAGCGGTCACAATCAGTGTGAAATTGCTTTAGTTCCAAAAAGCTTGAAAAAAAAAGGTTTTTTTGAAAAATTTTTTCAATTATTTAGTTAATATCGTCTTATCTGGTAACATTTGTTGTTTTTAAATTTTAGTAGATACAAATTAAGAATTATTTGTGTCATATTTAACTCAAAAAACATTAAAAAATAATACTACTTTCAGTGGTATAGCTTTACATAGTGGGCATAGTGTTAATGTTTGTATTAAGCCCGCAAAACCTGATTTTGGGATTGTTTTTAAAAGAATTGATTTAAAATTAAATAATATAATCTATCCAAACTTTAATAATGTCACAAATACCTCCTTAAACACAACGGTAGAGAATGAGTTTGGTGCAAGAGTTTCAACAATAGAACATTTGATGGGTGCTTTATTTGGTTTAGGTATTGATAATGCGCTAATTGAAATTGATAATGAGGAAGTCCCAATTTTAGATGGTTCTGCAAAAGTATTTATAGAAAAAATAATTTCTTCAGGATTTGAAATAAGTGACTCTCCAATAAAAATTATTAAAATAAATAAAGAAATTAAATTCGAAGAAGGAGAAAGATTTATATCGATAAAACCTTCGACACTAAGTCTAGATATTGACTTCGAGCTAAAATATAAAAATGAAATCATTGGAAATCAGAGAAACAAAGTTAAAGTATATGAAGATGATCTCAAAGATATTTACAATTCAAGAACATATTGTTTATTTGAAGATATCGAATTAATTAAAAAAAATGGATTGGCAAAAGGTGGAAGTTTAGAAAATGCAGTCGTTGTTAAAAACAATGAGATATTAAATCCTGAAGGTTTGAGAAATAATAAGGAGTTTGTAAATCACAAAATACTCGATTGTATAGGCGATCTTTATACTTCTGGATATAGAGTTATAGGTTCTATCAAATGTAGCCGTGGTGGGCATTATCTTACAAATCAACTTTTAAGAAAAGTGTTTGGTAACAAGGAAAACTTTTCAATAATTGAAATAAAGGAAAAAAACTTACCCCACACTCTTATAAATAAGAAAATATTCAAAGCAATTGCTTAACTGAAATCATAATTTTATATTCCTATTTAAATCTTAAAATATTATAAATAGTAAATGAAATTAAATAATTTTTACTTTATTTTTTTAATAATTTTTTTCTGTGCTTCTTGCTCAAAAAATATTCCAAAAGAAAATGTAATTAATGAAAAAAATTTGGATCTCCAAGTAATTGAAACATACAAACAAGGAATGGCTTCATTAAAAAGAGGGGACGTACTATTTGCTGCAAAAAAATTTAACGAAACTGAAATAATGTTCCCTCAATCTGAATGGGCACCAAAAGCAGCTTTAATGGCTGCCTTCTCTTATTATTCTCAGGATTATTATATTGATGCTATAGCAGAATTAGAAAGGTTTATAAAAGTCTACCCTAAACACAAAAATTTAGATTATGCACATTATTTATTAGCAATTTCTTATTATGAGCAAATAGTTGACGAAAAAAAAGATCTAAAATCAATTTTAAGTGCAAAAAAAATTTTTGAAATTGTAATGAAAGATTTTTCTAAATCAGAGTATGCTCTTGATGCTGAATTTAAATTAGATTTAATAAATGATGTTCTTGCATCAAAAGAAATGTATTTAGGAAGATATTATTTTGAAAAAAAAAAATGGATACCAGCAATCAATAGATTTAAAACAGTTATCAATGAATATGACACAACGATTTATGCTGAAGAGGCCTTGCATAGGTTAGTTGAAATACATTACATAATAGGTTTAAAGCAAGAGGCAAAAAAATATGCAAATTTACTTGGATATAATTATCAATCTTCAAAATGGTATGAAAAATCTTATATTGTTTTTGATAAAAAATATAAGAAA
>CACBHL010000005.1 GCA_902539035.1 uncultured Pelagibacteraceae bacterium | reverse complement strand
TTATATAGTTGTAGTGGTAGATGAAATGTCCGACTTGATGTTGGTGGCTGGAAAAGAGATTGAAAATTATATTCAAAAACTTTCTCAAATGGCTAGGGCAGCCGGTATTCATATTATCATGGCAACACAGAGACCAAGTGTTGACGTAATTACTGGAACTATTAAAGCAAATTTTCCTACCAGAATATCATTTCAAGTCACTTCTAAAATAGATAGTCGAACAATCTTGGGGGAACAGGGAGCAGAACAATTGCTGGGTAAAGGAGACATGCTTTATATGTCGTCTGCTAATCGAATAGTCAGAATACATGCACCATTTGTGTCAGATAATGAAATAGAAAAAATCAATAATTTTTTAAGATCACAAGCAGAACCAGATTATGTAGATGAAATATTAAATTTTGCAGATGAAAAAGAAATCGGAGATAGTCCTAATCAGAGTGATAAGGATGAACTTTACGAGCAAGCTTTAGAAATAATTAGGTCAGAAGGAAAGGCCTCCACCTCTTTTTTGCAGAGAAAACTTCAAATTGGGTATAATAGAGCTGCAAGAATTATTGATATGATGGAAGCAGATGGAGTAGTTAGTAAAGCCAATCATGTTGGTAAAAGAGATGTTCTTTAATGACAAAATATATTGTTATATTTTTTTTTTTAGTTTTCCTTACAAAGGGTAATACAACTAATAAAGAAAGAATTATTAAAAATCTTAAAAATACAAAAAATATAGATTTTAATTTCGAACAAAATATTAATGGAAAAATTGAAAACGGGAATTGTACAATTGAATATCCAAAGAAAATTTTCTGTGAATATGCAAAAAGTAACAATAAAATTGTAGTATCAAACGGTAAATCTTTGGTTGTTAAAACGATAACTAGTTATTATCGATACCCACTGGATAAAACTCCTCTAAACTTTATTTTAGATAAAGAATTCTTAATTAATAAAATTAATATTTTAGAAGAAAGAATTGTTGATGGATCTTTAATTAATTATACGATCAAGGAAAATGATATTGAAATCAATGTTTTTTTTAATAATGAAACTTATGATTTAATCGGATGGCAAAATACAGATGTATACCAAAATTTTAATATTACTTTTTTATCTTCAATTCGAAAAAATAGAATAATCTTAAAAAATATATTTAAACTCCCAACTCAAAATTAGATATTAATAATTTCAGTCTTAAATATTTTCATACCTCTAGTAATATAATTTTTCAAAGCGTTCTTATGATCTAAGGTACAGGTATGGACCCAAGTACGATTAATTTTGTTTTTGAAAGACTCTTTAATAGCTTCTGATAATAAATATGATCCCAGTTTTTTATTATGATACTCCTCCAAGATACCCAGATAAGCGATTTCAACCTCTTTTTTTTCTTGATGGTGAATTAATTCAAAAAAGCCTACCAAATCATCTTTGCATTTTAATACAAATGTCTTAACATTTTTACTCGAAACATAATCTATCCACTGCTTTTCAGACCAAATTAGTCTATCCACCCACTTGTGTTTACTACCAATATTTTTATAGAAAAATTTATTTAGCTGAAAGTTAACTGGGTCTAACAAATTTAAAGAGTACTCATTAGATGGCTTAGATCCCTGATTAAGATCTTTAAGAGAATTTATTTCTAAGTAATTTCTTTTTACTTCCTGTTTCACTCAACCATTTTTCCAACTTTTTCGCCTCCAAAGAGATGAAAATGTAAGTGGGGAACCTCTTGACCACCATGTTCATTAATGTTGGCTAAAGCTCTATAGCCTTTACCTACTTCTGTTGAAATACCTAACTTTTTTGCAACAATATTTATACCTTTTAGTAAGCCTACCATCTCCTCAGACGAAGCATTTAAACTAAAATCATCTAAGTCAATATATTTACCCTTTGGGATTACTAAGGCGTGAATTTTTTTTTGTGGATTAATATCATGAAAGGACAAAACAAACTCATCTTCATAAATTTTATCACAAGGTATCTCACCTCTTAAAATTTTAGCAAAAATGTTACTATCATCGTAGGCCATTTTTTATTTTCTTCTATTGTTCAATTCTTTCATCACCTCTTCAATTTTTATTCCGCTTTTTTCAAGATACATAATTAGGTGATAAAGAACATCTGCGGCTTCGTGAATTTTATTTGTATCTTGTTCTACAGCTTCAATTAACTCATTGATCTCTTCTAAAACTTTTTCTTTTGCTAAGGATTTATCTTCTAAAAGCTTATTAGTATATGAGCCTTCAATAGGATTACTTTTTCTTTCTCTTGCAAGAGTTACGAGATCTTCTAAAATTTTTAACATATCAAATCCTAACAGGTATATCTTTTGAAGCCAAATATTGCTTAGCTTCATTAACTGAATAGGTACCATAATGAAATATAGATGCTGCCAAAACAGCGCTCGCACCTGATTTTATTCCATCTACTAAGTGATCTAAAGTTCCAACTCCACCAGATGCAATCACTGGAATATTAACACTAGAGGATATCTTTTGCATTAGCTCGATATCATATCCTGACTGAGTTCCATCTTTATCCATAGAAGTAACTAATAATTCCCCAGCCCCACACTTCTCCATTTTTGAGGCAAATTCCAGAGCATTTATTCCTGTTGGACTTCTACCTCCATGAGTATAAATTTCCCAACCAGCATCATTTCTCTTTGCGTCAATTGCAACTACAATACATTGTGAACCAAACTTTCTTGAACTGTCTTCAACCACCTTTGCATTTTGAACAGCGGCTGTATTAATTGAAACTTTGTCTGCTCCACAATTAAGTAGTTTGTTTATATCCTCAACACTTCTAACACCACCACCAACAGTTAATGGTACAAAACATTTCTTAGAAGTCTTATCTACAACATCGTAAATTGTGTCTCTATTTTCATTTGAAGCGGTGATATCTAAAAAACAAATTTCATCTGCACCACCATCAGAATAAATCTTTGCTTGTTCAACAGGGTCTCCTGCATCCTTCAAGTCTAAAAAATTAATACCCTTTACTACCCGACCGTTTTTAACATCCAAACAAGGAATTATTCTATTTTTAAGCATCTAATTCTTTAACTAATTCATCTAAATTAATATCACCATCGTATATGGCTTTACCAACTATAATTCCTTCGATATTTTTATTATTTAATTCTTTAGCTTTTTTAATGTCATCAATTGAAGAAACACCGCCAGATATTACAACTGGACAATTAGAAGTGTCAGCAACTTTAGAAGTTTCCTCAAAATTTGGGCCTTGTTTCATTCCATCCTGATTAATATCTGTGAAGATTAATCTACTGGTACCAAAGTCATTTACTTCTTTTAAGAAATCTAAAGTTAATTGATTAGAATTTTCTTTCCAACCAGATACTGATAAATATCCATCTTTAGCGTCTAAGCCTAAAGCAATTTGATTTGGAAATTTTTTGCAAGCTTCTTTCAAAAAGTTTTTATCTTTTATAGCAGCACTTCCTAAAATAACTTTTTCAACACCAGCATAAGTATATTTCTGAATACTTTCAAAATTTCTGATACCACCACCAATTTCAATTTTTAGATCAAATTTTTTTACTATTTCTTGAATTATATCTAAATTTACAGTTTCACCGGTTAAAGCACCGTCTAAATCAACTATATGTAAGTTTTTAAAACCATGGTCCTTATATTTGCCAGCTTGTTCGATTGGGGACATTTCGTATTCAGTTTTATTATCAAAGTCCCCTTTAACTAACCTCACGCACCTCTTGTCTTTAATGTCTATTGCGGGAAATATTTTCATTTATAAGTTAATAAAATTATCAATTATTTTAAGTCCAATTTTATCACTTTTCTCAGGGTGAAACTGTGTTCCAAAAATATTTTCTTTTTCAACAGAGCAAACAATATTTGATGAATAATCTGTTGTTGCTGAAATTACATTTTTATCTTCTGGTACAAATTCATAACTGTGAACAAAATACATGTGAGAATTATTTTCTATATCTTTAAAAATTTTGCTGTCTTTAACAATGCTAATTTGGTTCCAGCCAATATGAGGAAGTTTATATTTTCCATTTTGATTATCTATTTTCGATACTTTTCCAGATATCCAACCAAGGCCTTTAGTTTCTGTTTCTTCGAAACCGACGTCTGCAAACATTTGCAATCCAACACAAATACCAAGAAGTGGTTTTTTATTATTAATTGCAAACTCATTCAAAATGTCTACTAAGCCACTGATGTTATTAAGCCCATCAACACAACTCTTAAACGAACCCTGCCCTGGTAAAACAACTTTATCTGACGATTTAATCTTAGTTAAATCTGAAGTTACTTCGATATTTACTTTGTCTTTAGCAACTTCCTTAAAGGAGTTTATTACCGAGCTTATATTGCCCGAATTATAATCAACAATTGTGACGTTCATTAAACTTATAATGAGCCTTTAGTTGATGGAATGCTTTTTTTGTTTCTAGGATCCATCTCTAAAGCATCTCTTAAAGATCTTGCTAAACCTTTATAACAAGATTCAATAATGTGGTGACTATTGTCCCCATAAATATTTTCAACATGCAAAGTAATACCAGCAGATTGTGAAAAAGCTTGAAACCATTCTTTGAACAATTCAGTGTCCATCTCTCCAAGTTTCTCCACTTTCAATTTAACTTTCCAGATCAAATAAGGTCTGTTTGACACATCAATTGCTACTCTAGTCAAAGTTTCATCCATTGGAATAACTCTATGAGCATAACGTTTGATACCAACAAATTTTTTAGCTGCTTTTTTTAAAGCCTCTCCAATTGCAATGCCCGTATCTTCAGTAGTGTGATGAAGATCTATATGTGTATCTCCTTTAGCTTTTACTTTTAAATCAATTAAAGAATGTTTTGATAATTGCTCCAACATATGATCTAAAAAACCAATTCCAGTGTCAATTTTATATTGACCCTTGCCATCAATATTAACTTCAACACTAATGCTGGTTTCTTTTGTTTTACGAGATACTTTTCCTTTTCTAGGCATATATTCTAGAGGTATACATACATAATCCCTCTATATCAACGTTAGTATGACTACTTGAAGTATCAAAAATAGTTACCATTTATTGTTTATGACAACAATTGTACTGGTTAGAAAAAATAATGAAGTAGTAGTTGCTGGTGACGGGCAAGTTAGTATGGGAAACACTGTCGTGAAGAGTACTGCTTCGAAAGTTAGAAAGATTGAAAAAAGAGATGTTGTTGCTGGTTTTGCAGGATCAACTGCAGATGCATTAACTTTGTTCGAAAGATTAGAGGGTAAACTTGAAAAACATGCAGGTAATTTATCGAGAGCCGCTGTTGAGTTGGCAAAAGATTGGAGAACAGATAAATATTTAAGAAGATTAGAAGCACTAATGGCTGTTGGTGACAAAAGTAATAGTTATATTATTTCTGGAACTGGAGATGTTTTAGAACCTGAAGGAGATGTAATTGGAATTGGCTCAGGTGGAAATTACGCTTTAGCTGCAGGAAAAGTTTTAATGGAAGGTGAAATGTCAGCAGAGGATGTTGCAAAAAAAGCCATCAAGGTTGCCGCTGATATTTGTGTATTCACAAACAATAATGTCAAAGTTGAAAAAATATAATGGATAATTCTAACGTTACACCTCTGCACCCTAAAGAACAAAATAAAAAAGAGGAAGCGTCTTTAGTTAGCTCTCTTTCTCCAAGAGAAATTGTTTCAGAATTAGATAGATTTGTTGTTGGTCAAAACAAAGCAAAGAAAGCAGTTGCAGTAGCGTTGAGAAATAGATGGCGAAGACAAGCACTTAAAGGCGAAATGAAAAATGAAGTCTTACCAAAAAATATTTTAATGATAGGTCCAACTGGAGTTGGAAAAACTGAGATTTCAAGAAGACTCTCAAAATTAGCTGAAGCACCCTTTGTAAAAGTAGAAGCTACAAGATTTACAGAAGTTGGTTATGTTGGAAGAGATGTAGAGCAAATAGTAAGAGATTTAATTGAAATTGCAATTGCAATGGAGAAAGTAAAAAAAAGAAAAGAAGTTTTTGCTCAAGCTCAAAAAGCAGCAGAGGAAAAAGTCCTAGATGCTTTAGTTGGTAAAAAAGCAAGTTTAGCAACAAGAGAAAGTTTCAGAAAAAGATTAAGAAATGGTGATTTAGACGATAATGAAATAGAAATTTCTGTAAGTGACAGTGGGTCAGGAGCTTCATTTGAAATTCCAGGTATGCCAGGTGCCAATGTAGGTATGATCAACATTGGTGAAATGATTGGTAAATCAATGGGCAATAAAGAAAAGAAAAGAAAAATGAGCGTTAAAGAATCTCATGAAATTTTAATCAACGATGAGTCTGATAAATTAATTGAACAAGATAAAATTGTGAAAGCTGCAAAACTTTCAACTGAAAATAATGGAATAGTTTTCTTAGATGAAATAGATAAGATCTCAGCAAGAACAGATAGAGTTGGTGGTGATGTGTCGCGTGAGGGTGTTCAAAGAGATTTGTTACCCTTGATTGAGGGAACAACTGTAAATACTAAACATGGACCAATTAAAACAGATCACATATTGTTTATTGCATCAGGAGCATTTCAACTTGCAAAACCGTCTGATCTACTTCCAGAACTTCAAGGAAGATTGCCTATTAGAGTTGAGTTAGAAGCTTTGACTAGTGAGGATTTTAAAAGAATTTTAAGAGAGCCAGATTTTAGTTTGATTAAGCAATACGTAGCTTTATTAAAAACTGAAAATGTTGACCTTGAGTTTTCAGATGATGGGATCGATGCAATTGCAAACATTGCCTCAGAAGTAAATGCAACAGTGGAAAATATTGGTGCAAGAAGATTACACACAATTATTGAGAAAATTTTAGATGAAATAAGTTTCACAGCAACAGATCGTGCTGGAGAAAAAATTATTATCAATAAAGAATATATTAATAAAAACTTAGATAATTTAGTTAAAGATACAGATCTTTCAAAATTTATCCTGTAGATCTATTTTTTTTTAAAAAAATATAAAAAGCGCCACTCCCACCATCTTCAGTATTGGCATCCTTTATTTCATTAATCATATTCATTAAATTTATATTGTTTTCAATAAATTCAGGTACTGAATATTTTAAAATACTGAGATCTTTAGATATATAAGGATCTTTTTCATTTTGAGAATGAAGGCCTTTGCCAGTTACTACAATTAACTTATTTATTTTTTCTTTGAAAGATTTGAATATAAATTCTTCTATAGCCCTGTTTGCTTCTTCAAGTGTATATCCATGAAGATCTATTGATTTGGTTTTAAATAGTTTATGATTTGATTTTGTATAATCTTTATTAGGCAGTCTTTCATTGCTAGATAAAAAATTTTCCCAATCTTTTTTATCTTTTTCTGAAATATCGTTACTCAATTAAGTTAGGGTATTTACTAGTTGCCAGTTAGGATTTACTGAGGTTGTGTCTCTTGAGAATACCCATGTATCATAAATTTTTTTTATTTTTTCTGGGTCTCCAGAAACAATTTTTTTTTCTTTATCTCTAATGCAAGTTATAACTTCAGCAATAAAATCAACTGTAACGTTTAAAATATTACCAATCTTTTTATGTTCTTTAATTTCTGCTGAGTTAATTCCTATAAATGTGATCTCAGCAAAATGACCTCTTGAACTTCTTTGCTTAAGAGCTTCATTGAATTGTGAGTATATTTGCCCATTTAAGAGTGATCTGCTTGTTGTAATTTTATTATCGTTATCGCTAAAATCTGTAATTATAGTTTCGTATGCAATTTTAGCACCTTTTAAAAATTCTTCTTGAGCTGCTGTATCAAAAATATCGTTTGATTTTGTTGAATGATCAACTTTAATATTCTTTAAAACTTCTTTGAATTGAGCTGGTGTTTTGGCCTCAAAACCTGTTCTTTTTCCGAGTATACCTCTTAGTCTTAGGAAAATAAAACCAGCAATCATTGCCAGCAATATTATATCTATATACTCAAAACTGTAACTCATAACATGATAGTAATTACTCTGTTGATTAATTTCAACTAGCAATTTAGATTAAGGACAAATGAACCCAATATTATTAACAATTATCCTAGTTCCAGTTATTGAAATCTACCTTTTGATAAAAATTGGTTCACAGGTTGGAGCTATTACAACCATTTTTCTCATTTTTACCACTGCAATTATAGGAGTGTATTACGCAAAGTATGAAGGGCTAAACACTTTAAAATCTGGTTTTGCTCAGTTAAGAAAGAATGAAACACCTGCCTATGAAGTAATTTCAGGTGCAGCTATTGCGTTTGCAGCTTTGCTTTTAATAATACCAGGATTTGCGACTGATATTTTAGGATTTCTGTTAATATTCCCACTCAGCAGAAGATTAATTTTTAATAAATTTTCAAAAAAGTTTAATAAAAAAGAAAATAAAAAAAGTAATTATATTGATGGAGATTTTGAAGATATAGAAGATGACAATGACAGAAAAGTTTAAAATATTGGGCAAATATATAAAAGATATATCTGGTGAAACACCGGATGCAGAAACATATATATTTGTGAGAGATCGAATCTCCAAGTACCAACTTGATATAGATATCACCTCAAAAGCCCTAAAGAATAAAATGATAGAGATAAATACAAAGTGTAAGTTTCATGACAAAGAAGAAAATAAAAAAAAAGCATACTTTGAAATAATTTATTCAACAATAATTAGGGTAAATGATGAAATTAGAGATAAAAAAGAATTAGAAAAAATAATATTGTGCGATACACAAATTGAAATTTATCCTGCACTCGAAAAATCTCTTTTAGATCTTTTGCATAATTCAGGCTATCCCAATATCAAATTTGAAAAAAAAATAGATTTTGAGTCTTTATACAAACAAAAATTTAATTAAAATAATTTTTTTTAAGATTTAATTTCAAATAATCTTTATGTTTTTTTATTTCCTCTGGGGTAGGTTTTATTACTTTTTTATAATAGGATATGTTTTGGTTAATTTCTGTTGAGTCTTGAACTATGTTTTGAAGATCTAACGTGGGTTCCTTTTGATCAGTTAAATTTATGTAAACCTTTGATAATAAATCACAATCAATTAATGCTGTATGTTGAGCTCTTTTTGAATTATCTATTCTAAAACGCTTACAAAGAGCATCCAAGCTTACTGGAGAGCCAGGATATTTTTCCCTAGCCAAAATCAAAGTATCGACGATCTCATTTTCAATTTTATTTTTTCCAGATAAATAAAGCTCGTTGTTTATATGACCAAGATCAAATTCTGCATTATGAATAATAAGCCTTTTACCTTTTATAAAATCTAAAAACTCTTGAGCAACCTCGCCAAATTTTATTTGTTTTGACAGAAATTCATCACTGTACCCGTGAACCTGGTAGGCTTTTTCAGATACTTTTCTTTCAGGATTCAAATAACAATGAAATTTATTTTTTGTAGGAATAAGATTTTCTAATTCTAAGCAACCTATTTCAACAATTCTATGACCATCTTTTACTGATATTCCTGTTGTTTCAGTATCAAGAATTATTTCTTTCATAATTTATTTTTCCTAAGATTTCTTTAATCCTTTTATTAACAGATCTTTTAGTAAATTTATTTTTAATAATAAAATTAGATTTTTTTTTTTTTAAATCTACTGGTAGTTGAATTTGCTTAAATTTTTTTATAAGTTTTACGTTATAATTATCTCTTTTTTTTAATCTTTTAAGAATTTCGGTCTTTTTGGAATCAACAAAGATCAAAATATCGTTTTTTTTATTAATTTTATTTTCCAAAAGTAACGGTATATCCAAAATAACTATTTTTTTATTTTCATTTTTTTTTAAAAATAAGTTCATGTTTATTCTTATTTTTTTATGAACTATTTTAATTATTTTTCTCAAATTCTGTTTATTTGCAAGTATCGCACTAGCGATTTGTTTTTTGTCTATTGGAAATGAGAAAATATATTTAGGTAATTTTTTTTTTAATTCAAGAAAAATTTTTTTGTCCGATTTATACAATTTTGAAACTTCATAATCTGCATTAAACACAGGATATCCAAAATTTTTAGCAACATAAGTTTTACCTGAACCTATATCTCCTAAAATTCCAACTCTTATCATAAATCCATAAGTTTTATTGTTTCATCATCTATTTTTGGCTCAATTCCATGCCACAATTTGAATGCCAAAAATGCTTGATAGACAAACATTAATTTACCGTTTTCGCATTTATTACCCAATCTTTTTCCTGTTTTCAAAAAATATGTTTCACTTGGATTATAAATCACATCATAAAATAATTTATTTTTTCCTATTTTGGTAAAATCTAAATTCAGTTTATCTTCTTGGTTTAGTCCAAGGCTAGTTGCATTTATCATTACGTCAAAATTTGGAACTTCACCCCAATTAATTAATTTTACATTATCAAAGATATTTTTAATCTTCTCTGCTTTTTCTTTTGTTCTATTGCTAATTAAAATTTCAGATGATCCCATTTTCATGGATGCATAAACGATGGAAGGCACAACTCCACCCGCTCCTAAGATAAAAATTGTTTTATTATAAAAATCAAAATTTATTTTTTTTATTGCCCTTTCAAAACCATTAATGTCAGTGTTATGTCCAATAATTTTCTTATCTTTCATATATATTGTATTCACAGCCTGTGTTTTTTTTGATTCATCACTTAATTTATCTAAGTAAGGTATTACAGCATTTTTAAAAGGTACAGTGATGTTAAGACCATTTATATTTCCTTGTCTCACTTCGGAGATTAAACTTTCTAAATCTTTATCGTTAATTTTTTTCTTGTCATATTTTGCATCAATTCTATTTTGTTTAATCCAGTGATTATGTAATTCAGGCGACAAGGAGTGGCTGATTGGATTTCCTATAACTAAATATTTTTTCATCTTATATCTTTTAAGTACTCTTTTATTTTTTGAATAGGGAGGCCCATTATAGTATTTTCATCTCCAGTAATATCTGAAAATAATTTTCTTCCCTCACCTTCTATTTGGTAAACATTATAAGCATATAGTGTGCTATCAGGAATTTTTGCAAGGTATTCCTCTAGTTCTTCTTCATTAAATTTTTTCATTTTAAGTTTGGCTTTATCTGTGTAATTCCAAATCATTTTTCCATTTTTAGATATACAGACAGAACTAATTAAATAATGTTCTTTACCGTTAAGTTTTTTTAATATCAACAATGCTTCTTTTCTGTCCTCTGGCTTTGAAATTAACTCCCCTTCCAAATCAATTACACTGTCCGCGCCTAAGACAATTTGTTCATAGTTTATTGAACTAATTTTGTTGGCTTTTAATTCTGCTAAATTTTTTGATATCATTTCGGGTGGAGCCCCTTCTTTTATAAGGCTTTCTTTTACCGTGTCTTCGTCGATATTTGATGGTTTAACATCGCAAGATACGTTATTTTTTTCGAGAATATCTTTTCTAACTTTGCTTTTAGAAGCTAGAATTATTTTATTTAACATTATTAGAGTATATTTCGTGTATTTTAATAATCGATGCAGCTGTTTCCTCAACTGATTTTCTGGTAACATCAATAACTGGCCATTTATATTTTTGAAAAGTTTTTTTTGCTTTCATGACCTCATCTCTAATATCATCAAGATTGGTATAATTTATGTTTTCGCCTTCTTTTAGAGAGTGCATTCTATTTTTTCTTAGATCGACTAATCTTTCTGGTTCGGTGCTTAAGCCAACAACACATGTAAATTGAGGATTTTCTTTTAATTTTTCAGGTAACGAATTTTCGTTAACCAGAGGTATATTTGATGTTTTAAATCCTTTGTTTGCAAGATAAATAGATGTGGGCGTTTTGCTTGTCCTACTAACTCCCACTAAAATGATATCTGACTTGTCGATCTCGTTTGATAAATTCCCGTCATCATGGTTCATTGTAAATTGGATGGCTTCTATACGATCATAATATTCCTCGTTTAAAATATGTTGTCCACTAGGTTCATGTGAGGCCTTTTGGTTTAGAATTTTTGAAAAATTTAAAATAAGATTACCCAAAACGCCAAAACAAGGGATTTTTTTTTTATTGCTAGTATTTGCCAAATACTTTGCTAGATTATTATCAACGATAGTGTAGAGAATAATTGAATTATTATTTGTTTGGGCTTCTTCTAATATCTTTAAGATTTGGTTTTCTGTTCTTGTAAAAGAATAAGAATGAATCTTGTATTCAATATTTTTAAATTGGGCTTTTAATGCTAGAAATATTCTCTCCAGGGTCTCCCCGGTAGAATCTGAAATTAGATATATTTGATATGTATTGCTCATGAAAAAATTGTTAATAAATTTGTATTATTTTAAAAAAATTACTCAATTTAATTTTTGCTCATTTGGCCTTGTAAAATATGGGTTTTATTAACAATAATAATAAATTCAATTAAACAATACACTAATGTTAAAAAAGTTTAAAAAAGCAGCATTTTTGTGAGTTTTATTTCATTATAGATGTGGTTAAAACGTTAATATAATGTTTAAAATTAACAATCATTATAATTCACAGGACATACTACTAATACAATAATTATATATACAATTTTTATATGACACCATTACATGAAGTAATAATAAATAAAAAAACAACTATAAATCCAATATGGATAATGAGGCAAGCTGGGAGATATTTGCCAGAATTTAGAAAAATAAGAAAAGAGAATCCTAATTTTATTGAACTGTGCTTAAACCAGAAGTTAGCTTCAGATATTACACTCCAGCCAATTAAAAGATTTGATTTAGACGCAGCAATAATATTTTCTGATATTTTAATGTTGCCTTATGGATTAAGACAAAAGGTTGAGTTTAAGAAAAATTTTGGACCAATACTTGGTAATCTAAATATTTTAGAAATGTCGAAAATAGATGAGGTAGATTTTACTGAAAAAGTTTATCCAATTTATAAAGCAATAAAATCAGTAAGTTTGAAAATGAATTTAAAAAATAAGAGCACGATTGGTTTTGTAGGTGCGCCCTGGACATTACTTGTTTATATGATTAACCAACAATCTCCTAAAAAAAATGTTAAGAAGAATTTTTTTGATGATGAATTTCTGATAAATAGAGTTCTATTAATTATAGAGAAATTTTTAAAAATACATATTAAAAATCAAATTGAGAATGGAGCTAACGTAATACAAATCTTTGATAGTTGGGCCGGATTATTAGAAGAGAGAGACTATCCTAATTATATTTATACGCCGACTTTAAACTTGGTAAATTATGTAAAGTCATTAAATATACCTGTTATTTGTTTTCCAAGAGAAATTAAAAACTATAAAGAGTTTTCTGAAATAGTTAAACCAGATGTACTGAATATTGATTATAATGTTGATCCTTTAATGGTGAGTAAAAATATAAAAATTCCAGTTCAGGGAGGTTTGGACCCAAAAATTTTATTGACTGATCAAGAGAACCTAAAAAAACAAGTTTTAAAATATTTAGATATTTTTAAAGATCATCCATATATTTTTAATCTTGGTCATGGTATTTTACCTGAAACTAATCCAATAATGGTTGAATATTTAGTAAATATTATAAGGGACTATTAGATGGAAATTCACAATAATCACCCTATCATTAAATTTGGAAAAACTGGCGTTCTCGTTATTAATTTAGGCACCCCAGACTCTACAAGCTGGCTCGATATAAGAAAATATCTAAAAGAGTTTCTGTCTGATAAGAGAGTTATAGAAGTTAACCCTATAATTTGGAAAGTAGTTTTAAACCTTTTTATATTAACTTTCAGACCATCTAAAACAGCAAAAGCTTACAAAGAAATTTGGATGAAAAATGAAAACATGTCTCCTCTTTTATATTATACACAAAAACAAAGTGAAAAAATTTCAAAATTTATAAAAAAAGAAAACTTAATAATAGATTTTGCTATGAGATATGGAAATCCGAGTATTAAAAGTAGAATTTACAAACTTCAAGAACAAGGCTGTGAAAATTTAGTCATACTACCACTATATCCGCAGTACGCTGCAGCAACAACTGCAACAGTGTGTGATGAAGTTTATAGAACTTTGATGAATATGAGGTGGCAACCATCCCTAAAAATTATTCCTCATTACGAGTCCGATCCTCTTTATATTGATGCTTTAGTTAAATCTATTAATAAAAAGATTAGTGAAATAAATTGGAAACCAGATTTAATAATTGCCTCATATCACGGAATACCTAAAAAATATTTTGATAAGGGTGATCCTTATCATTGTTATTGTCATAAAACGACCAGACTAATATCTGAAAAATTTAATTCTATAGAAATTAAAACCACATTTCAGTCCAGGTTTGGACCTCAGGCATGGTTGCAGCCATACACAGACAAAACCTTAGAAATTTTACCTAGAGAGGGAAAAAAAAATATTCTTACAATTTGTCCCGGGTTTTCTTCTGACTGTGTAGAAACCTTAGAGGAAATTTTAATTCAAGGCAAAGAAAGTTTTTTAAACTCAGGGGGTGAAAATTTTGATATGGTTCCATGTTTAAATGACAATGATGATCATATTTTTTTATTGAAATCTTTAATTGAAAAAAATATTTAAAAGATGAATACTTATTTGTTATTTAAATCTTTACACTTGATATCTGTCATTTCATGGATGGCTGGTCTTTTATATCTTCCAAGAATTTTTGTTTATCATGCAGAAAATAATTCTGAGACAAACATTTCTGAAATTTTTAAAACGATGGAAAGAAAACTTTATTTTTACATAATGACTCCAGCAATGACGCTATCTTGGCTGTTTGGATTTTTGCTTATCCATAGCATTGGTTTTCAACAGCTTGGTCAAACCTGGATGTTACTAAAGTTGCTATTTGTAATTATTCTTACTTTATATCACTTTTACTTAGGTAAGTTACTTAATCAGTTTAATATAGGTAACAATAAGCATTCACATAAGTTTTACCGTTATATAAACGAAATACCGACTATATTGCTGATTTTGATCATATTTGTTGTTATTTTTAAACCAATCTAGGGTTGAAAAAAAACAAAGAGAATATATATTATTCGTATCTGATAAGTCCTTATCAAAAATTTAATCATGAACATTCAAGAACTAAAACTAAAATCATCTGAACAGCTCATTACGCAAGCAGAAGAACTTGGTATCGAAAATGCAAGTACTTTAAGAAAGCAAGAAATTCTCTTTGCTATTCTTAAGAAAGTGGCTGAAAAAGAGGAAATTACTGGTGTAGGCGTCTTGCAGTTATTACAAGACGGTTTTGGTTTTCTTAGGGCAATGGAATCAAACTATCTTCCAGGACCAGATGATATCTATGTAAGCCCAAGTCAGATTAGAAAATTTGGTTTAAGAACAGGTGACACAGTGGAAGGACCTGTTAGAGCACCCAAAGAAGGTGAAAGATATTTTGCATTATTACAAGTTAGTAAAATAAATTTTGAAGAGCCAGAAAAAGCAAGACACAAAATTGCATTTGATAACCTTACACCACTTTATCCTGATAAGCAGTTAGTGATGGAAGTTGAAACCACTAAAGTAGATAAGAAACCAGATTTAACTCCAAGACTAATTGATTTGGTTAGTCCGATTGGTAAAGGACAAAGATCTATAATAATTTCACCTCCCAAAGCAGGTAAAACAATGATTTTACAGAGTATTGCTAACTCGATAGCGAAAAATTATCCAGAGTGCTATTTAATCGTATTGTTAATTGATGAGCGTCCAGAAGAAGTAACAGACATGCAAAGAACAGTAAAAGGTGAAGTAATTAGCTCAACTTTTGATGAACCTGCACAAAGACACGTTGCCGTAGCCGAGATGGTTATTGAAAAAGCAAAAAGATTAACTGAACACAAAAAAGATGTAGTTATACTTTTAGACTCTATAACAAGATTAGGAAGAGCTTACAACGCGGTCATACCAAGTTCAGGAAAAGTTCTAACAGGTGGTGTTGATGCTAATGCACTTCAAAGACCAAAAAGATTTTTTGGTGCAGCTAGAAATATTGAAGAAGGAGGTTCTTTAACAATTATCTCAACTGCTTTGATTGATACAGGAAGTAGAATGGACGAAGTAATATTTGAAGAATTTAAAGGAACTGGTAATAGCGAAACAGTTCTAGATAGAAAAATTGCGGATAAAAGAATTTACCCAGCAATCGATATAACTAAGTCTGGAACAAGAAGAGAAGAATTATTATTTGATAAAAATGATCTTCAGAAAATGAATGTCTTAAGAAGAATTATAGCACCTATGGGTACTATGGATGCTATAGAGTTTATCAATTCAAAATTAAAAGACACGAAAAATAATTCAGAGTTTTTTAATTCCATGAATAAACCTGCCTAACAAATTTAATTTAATTTAAGTTTTACAGTGGTATAAATTTGAAGTTATAATCTTCAAATGACAATTTATGCTTTATCCAGTGGACCAGGAATTTCAGGTATAGCCGTTGTAAGAATTTCAGGCGAAGATACCTCAAAAGCGATAGAGTTAATGACCGGCAAGGGTGTACCGAAGCCAAGAGAAGCAACACTCAGAAAAATCAACAAAATCAACACTTCTGAGCTTATAGATGAGGGTATAATATTATGGTTTCCTGGCCCTGAGAGCTACACAGGTGAGGATATGGCTGAAATACAGGTGCATGGAAGCAAAGCAGTAATAGATGCCATACATACCAACATCTCGAAAATTAAAAATTGTCGTTTAGCTGAACCTGGAGAATTTACCAAGCTTGCTTTCCAAAATGGGAAAATAAATTTACTAAAAGCAGAGAGTATCGCTGACTTAATTTCATCCGAAACTGAAATTCAAAGACAACAAGCAATCAAAATAATGAGTGGGAAGTCATCAGATAAATTTAATTATTTAAGAGAAAAACTTTTAAAAATTTTATCTCATGTAGAGGCAAAAATAGATTTTCCTGATGAAGATTTACCAAGCAATATTTTAAACGAAATTAAAAAAAGTTCAGATGAAGTTTTAAAAAGTATTGAAAATATTTTAGATGATCAAAAAGTTGGAGAGAGAATTAGAGAAGGTTTTAAAATTGCAATTCTTGGACCAACTAATGCAGGTAAGTCTAGTTTGCTAAATCATTTATCTAATAGAGATGTTGCAATCGTCTCTGAAATTGCAGGAACTACAAGGGATGTAATAGAAACACATCTTAATATTGAAGGTTACCCAGTTATCGTTTCCGACACTGCTGGTATTAGAGAATCTCAAAATGAAATTGAAAAGAAAGGTATAAAATTATCTCTTAACAGAGCTGAGGAAGCAGACCTCAAGCTAGTAGTTGTAGATGCTAAAAACCTTGATTTTACTGATGTTTTGAGGAAATTATTGGATGAAAATGCAATTTTGGTCATTAATAAATCAGATCTTTTAGAAAAAGATATTGATCCTGAAATAAAAAAAATTAATCACGTTTTAATTTCAATTAAAGACAATCTAAGTATTGACGATTTAATTTTGAAAATAAAAAATAATTTAAAAAGTAAATTTATAACAAGTGGTGATATTCTAATTACTAGAGAAAGGCACAGACAACATCTACAACAATGTTTAGATCACTTAAAAAACTTTAATAAAAAAAATGAAATTGAAGATTTTGACAAAGCAGCTGAGGATTTAAGATTGGCCACGAGGCATTTAGGTATGATAGTTGGAAAAGTTGACGTTGAGGAGATATTAGGCAGTATTTTCAATGATTTTTGCATAGGTAAATAATAAGCAATTTATCAAGGTTTTTAGTCATTTTTTTGCAGAAATCGTTGATATTCAATACTTATTCGTCAATAATAAGAGGTATCTTGTAAATAAATCAATCACATATAAGTTTAGCTGATGAAAAATGATTTAGCATTTGATGTAGTAGTAATCGGTGGCGGACATGCAGGTTGTGAAGCTGCAACAGCTTCTGCACGTTTAGGAGTTAACACTGCTCTATTTACTCATAAGATTGAAACGATTGGTGAGATGTCGTGCAATCCCGCTATTGGTGGATTAGGTAAAGGCCATTTAGTAAGAGAGATAGATGCTCTAGATGGTGTTATGGGAGAGATTGCTGACAAGTCAGGAATTCAATTTAGGTTGCTAAACAGAAGTAGAGGTCCTGCTGTTCGTGGACCAAGAACACAGTCAGATAGATATTTATATCGAAAATATATGCAAGAAAAACTTGCAAACTACTGTAATTTAAGCATTTTTTCTGACCCTGTTATTAAGTTTATTTTTAATAAAAACACGATAAGTGGTTTTGAAACAAAAAAAGGTAAAAAAATTACATGTAGTAAGTTAATACTAACAACGGGCACTTTTTTAAACGGTTTGATACATATAGGTGATGAAAGAACACCAGCAGGAAGATATGATGAGAAACCTTCCACAGGCCTAAGTGAACAATTAAAAAAATACGAATTCAAAATTGGAAGATTAAAAACTGGAACCCCTCCTCGACTAGATTCAAGAACTATAAATTATAAAAATTTAGAAGAACAGTTTGCAGATGACGATCCTTATTTTTTTTCTTTTCTAACAAAAAAAAATTTAAACAAACAAGTATCATGTAAGATGACTTACACCAATCACAAGGTACATAAGATAATAGAAAAAAATTTATCGAAGAGTGCAATGTACTCGGGTAGCATAAAAGGTGTAGGACCAAGATACTGTCCATCTATAGAGGATAAAATAGTAAAATTCACGGATAAAGCTCGACATCAGATATTTTTGGAGCCAGAAGGGTTAAATGACCATACAATTTATCCAAATGGAATCTCTACGTCACTGCCGAGTGAAGTGCAGCAAGAAATATGTAATAATATCAATGGTTTAGAGAATGTAAAAATTATTAGACCTGGTTATGCTATCGAGTACGATTATGTAGATCCGAGGGAGCTCTTTCTAACTCTTGAAACCAAGAAAATTAATAATCTTTATTTAGCTGGCCAAATAAACGGAACCACTGGTTATGAGGAAGCTGCATCCCAAGGACTTATTGCTGGAATAAATGCTGCGTTATCAATCAAGGGACAAGAACCATTTATATTAGATAGATCTGATGCATATATAGGAGTAATGATTGATGATTTAGTAACCAAAGGTGTTGCTGAACCTTATAGAATGTTTACTTCTAGAGCAGAATACAGATTAAGCTTGAGAGCAGATAATGCTGATCAAAGATTGACTGATAAAGGCATTGAAATTGGATTAATTGGAGATCAAAGAAAGGAGATTTATTTGGATAAATCTCAAAAATTAAAGAATATTTCCAATAAAATGTTTAAATCTCATATTTCTCCAAATAAAGCAGAAAGTTATGGTATAAAGATAGCTAAAGATGGAATACTTAGGTCTTCGAATGAAATTTTAACTCAAAAAGGTGTCGATATGCCTAAAATAAGAGAAATTTGGAGTGATATACCCTATTATGATAACGAAATTGATGAGCAGATAGAAATAAATGCTCATTATAGAGGCTATTTAAAAAAGCAAAAAGCAGACATTCTTGCATTTAAAAGAGATGAAAACCTTATAATTCCTGAAAAAATTGATTATAATAAGCTTTCAGGGCTATCGAATGAGGTAAAGGCAAAATTTAACCAGATTAAGCCTAAAACTATGGGTCAGGCTTTAAGAATTGACGGAATTACTCCTGCTGCTGTATATATTTTGTTGTCACATGTAAAAAGAAAGTCTATTAAGCATATAGCTTAATGGATCAAGAAATTATAAATTCTTACTCAAAACTTTCAGGACTAAATGTTTCACGTGAAACATTTTCAGATTTTGAAAGCTATATATCAATGATCTTAGAAAAAAACGAGAAAATCAACTTAATTAGCGATAAATTTAATAACAAAAATGATATAATAGAGCGACATATTATTGATTCTGCGCAAATTATTGATATTGTTGACTTTAATAGTAATACAACCACAGATATAGGTTCAGGTAGTGGCATGCCGGGCATAATTATAGCAATTTTACTTAAAAATCTAAAAAAAAATATCAAGGTCAAGCTTTATGAAAAAAGCTACCATAAAAGCCATTTTCTTAGGAATGTCTCTACAAAATTAAATCTAAAAACAGAAATAATACAAAAAAATATTTTTGAAGAAAAAAAAATAGAAACTGGAACAATAATGTCCAGAGCATTTAAACCAATGCCAGTAGTTTTAGATTTAGTGGATGAAAATTTTTCTAATTTTTCAAATATAATTTTTTTTATGGGTAAGAGTGGACGAGAAATTTTTCAAAATACCTTAAAGGATTGGGATTTAGATTATTCTGAAAAAAAAAGTCTAACTAGCGATGAATCTTTTTTATTAAATGTGAAAAAAATTAAAAAAAAAATTAAAAAAAAATAAATGCAAATCATTTCAGTCATAAATCAAAAGGGTGGGGTTGGTAAAACAACATCAGCAATTAATTTAGCAGCAGGTTTATCTCAACAGAACAAGAAAACTCTAGTTTTAGACCTAGACCCACAGGGAAATGCAACTACTGGTCTTGGATTATCTAACATGGAAAGTTCTTCAGAGACAATTTACGGGGTTCTTAATGGAACTAAAGAAATAAACGACGTAATTAAAAAAACTCAGTTTGAAAATCTTGACATAATAACATCTAACGTAGATTTATCTGGACTTGAAGTTGAGACGGCTGATGACAATAACAGAGCTTTCTTGTTAAAAGTAAAATTAACCGCATATTTAAACAATTCTGGAGGTACATATGACTATATATTGATTGATTGTCCTCCATCTTTAAGTCTCTTGACTGTAATGGCACTGGTAAGCTCAAACTCACTTTTAGTTCCACTCCAAACAGAATTTTTTGCTTTAGAGGGCTTAACACAGTTAATGAAAACAATTGAGAGAATAAAAGTAAATCTTAACCCTGAGTTGAACATTAGAGGAATACTATTAACTATGTATGATAAAAGAAATAAGTTGTCATCTCAAGTTGAGAAAGAGGCCAGAGATTATTTTAATGAAAAAGTTTATTCTACAGTAATCCCCAGAAACGTTAGACTGTCAGAGGCACCCTCACACGGAATGCCTGTTTTAATATATGACAAGACATGTCCTGGTAGCAAAGCATATTTTAGTTTTACGGATGAATTTTTAAATCAAGATAAAACAATGGGGAGTGCTGCTTAATGGATTCTAATAAAATAAAAAAAGGTCTTGGAAGAGGCTTATCATCTCTTATTGGTGAAACCAAAGTTGAAATTCAAAAAAACAAATTATCAATAAGTGATCTTGTACCAAACAAATATCAACCTAGAAAAATATTTGATGAGGAAAATTTAAATGAACTTGCAAATTCAATTAGAGAAAGAGGAATTTTGCAACCGATTATTGTTCGAAAATCAAATCATGATCAATTAAAGTTCGAAATAATTGCTGGAGAGAGAAGGTGGCTTGCGGCTCAAAAAGTAGGTCTTCATGAGGTGCCTGTGGTTATAACGGAGGCAGATGATTTAAAATCGTTAGAATTTGCAATTGTTGAAAATGTACAAAGAAATGATTTAAACCCTTTAGAGGAAGCACAAGGATATAAAAAATTGATAGACGAATTCTCTTATAATCAAGAAAAAGTCTCAAAATTTATAGGTAAAAGCCGAAGCTATATTTCAAACGCACTTAGACTTTTGTCACTTCCAGATGAGGTGATAAAACTAATTGAAAATCAAAAATTATCAGCCGGGCATGCAAAAATTCTGGTTGGTTTGGAAAATACCAGTTTTGTCGCCAATAAAATAATTGAAAAAAAACTTTCAGTAAGGCAAACCGAGAATTTTGTGAAACTTTTTAAAAATAAAAGAACAATATCTAAAAATTTAAAGGATGCAAACATTATGCACCTTGAAATGTCTATCGTTAATAAAATTGGTTTAAATGTCGAAATTAAAAATAAGAAAAACAATAAAGGTAAAATTACTTTCGAATATAAAGATTTAGATCAATTAAATAAGCTTATAGATATAATTAAAGCTAATTATTAGTTTTTGACGATACTAGTTCCAAAATAAAGTCGACAACTAAATTAATGGAATTGTTTAAGTCTTTTTTCACAAGTAGTTCTAGTTCAGTTAATTTGTAGATAAGTTTTTTAATATTTTTTGAGGACCATTTATATATTTGTTGTTTGGTAATTTCCTTTTCCTTCCAAAAAATAGGTGGTTTTGCCGAGGATATTGTTAGATCAATATTTTTGTTTTCTTCGTAATTTTTAGAAAGTGCTAAAATTTTTTTAGATTTATTTAGAAATGTTCTTGTAATTATAATGCAGTCTTCTTTATTAAAATTATTTTCGTTCAATATGCTAATTATTTTTTTTTGATTTTTCGCAAGACAATTGTCTATAAGTTCAGAAATGCTATAATTTTCAATTATATTGGTTAATTTTGATATATTTTCTAAGGTGAGTTTTTTTCCATTTTTACTGAAATATTCAATTTTTTTAAATTCATTTATCAAATTTTCTCTATCACCGTTACATTTATTCACAATAATATTAATATTTTCATGAGATATGGTAATTTTTTTATCTCTTACAATATTATTTGCTAACCTTAAAAGAGTTTCAAAATTGTCTGGATAAAAAGGAACACAAATTAGATTTTCATCTTTCTCAAAAAATGTCCTTAATTTTGATTTTTTTTCAAGACTGTCAGAATTAACAATTATCGTAGTGTCTTTTAATTTCTTTGAGTGAATTTCTTCTAAAATTTTCTGAATTTTATCAGTTGCGCGTTTTATAATAATTTTTTTTTCTTCATCAAAAAGTGATTTTGTAAAGCAATCCTCCAAAAATTCATTTCGATTTTCTATAATTTCTTTTTCATCATAAGTTGATACTTTTTGATCATTTTTTATTAATTCATCAATTGCTGATTTCTTTAAACCATCATTTTTTCCATAAAATAAAAAAAAATTATTTTTTTTTAAACTTATTTTTTTTAATTCAAAAAATTTAATTATCATCTTATTGAGGAGATTTTTATTATTAGTTTGTCAGTAATACTATTACTAAAATTTTTCTTAATTGTTTTTTCATAATTATTTTTTTCAAAATTATCGTCTAAATTTTTCATTATAAAATCTTCGGTAAATGAAACAGTTTGTATGTTACCATTGACTTCAATATTAAAAGTAGCGTTGGCTATCAATTTATAATTTGATATAGAACCCTTTGTATCTCTTGAGGCAATATTTTTTGAGTAGTTTGTAATTACACTCAATTTAACTTCTTTACCGTCACGATTGAAATATTTATTTAAATCTGACATTATGTATTTATTAAGTTCCTTATCTCCTTCAATCTTCGATACATCTAAATTTATTTTTTTTAAATTTTTATTTGAATACAATGGAGAATAATCACAACTATACAAAAAAAGTGTGATAAATATTATTGTTATAATTTTTTTAAACATCTCTAAATTATAATGTTGATTAATCTATTAGGAACAAAAATTTTCTTTTTAATCTCTTTATTTTCAAGGTATTTTTTTATATTTTCGTGTTTAAAAATTATATCTATTACATTCTCTTCTTTAATATCTCTATCGACTTTTACGACAAGTCTCTTTTTTCCATTTATTTGAACAACTAAGGGAATTATTTTTTCTAATAAAATTTTCTTGTCATACGAGGGCCATATGTAATTTTTATTTTTATCAATTTGGTTTAAACATTCAAAAGAAAAATGAGGAATTATTGGACATATAATTGTTAGAATTTTTTTATAATTTTCAATTATAGTTTTTTTGCTATATTTTCTCGCAATTGCTTTATTCAAAAAAGAAAATATCTCGTGAATATTTGCTATAATTATGTTGTAGCTAAAATTGTCTAAATTATCTGAAACTTTTTTAATAAATTTATTTGTTAATTTCTCAAATTCTGTATCTGGGTCTTTATCATAATTTTTTTCAATCATTGCTATAATTTTCAAATGTAAGTCCCAAAATCTATTTAAAAACTTGTAAGATGAATTAATACCTTCGTCTGACCATTGTACGTCTTTTTCTGGTGGACTATCTGATAAAATAAATAACCTAACAGCATCAGCTCCAAAACTTTCAATTATTGTTTCAGGATCTATTGTGTTTCTCTTTGACTTTGACATGGATTCTGAAGGTCCAACTGAAATTTTTATTTTTTTGTCAGCTTTAAGGTATTTTTCGCCATCTATAGTGATTACTTCATCTGGACTTATCCAATTATTGTTACTGTCTTTGTATGTTTCATGGCAGACCATACCTTGAGTAAACAATCCTTTAAATGGTTCTTTTAAACCAAACTCTTTTCTTTTATAAGAAATAGCATGCATAAAAAATCTTGAATATAATAAGTGCAATATAGCATGTTCTACACCACCTATGTATTGATCCACAGGCATCCAGTAATCAATTTCGTCTTTTTTAAATTCAAAGTCTAGACTCTCAGGAGAGCAAAATCTTAGAAAATACCAAGAAGAGTCAACAAATGTATCTAAAGTATCTGTCTCTCTTAGATATTTTTTTCCTTTAATTTCAACTTCCTTCCACTCTTTCATGTTATCTAGAGGATTACCGGTTGGCTGCAATTTTTTTATCTTTGGAAGTTTGACTGGCAGCATATCTAAAGGTACTTTGTGAGGTATTTGATTTTCATCGTAGACTATTGGAATTGGACAGCCCCAATATCTCTGTCTAGAAATCCCCCAGTCTTTCAACCTGAAATTAATTTTTCTTTTAGCAATTTTTTTTTTCTCTAAGTATTCTATCGTTTTTATAATTGACTCATTTGGACTTTTTAGACCATCCAGAAAACTTGAGTTAAAAATATATCCTGGACCAGTGTAAGCTTTATTTTTAATTTCAAAATTCATATCTTTTATATCTGGTGTAACAACTGGTGTGACTTTTAATTTATATTTTCTGGCAAAATCCAAATCTCTTTGATCATGAGCAGGACAACCAAATACTGCTCCAAAACCATAATCCATTAAAACAAAATTAGCAAAATAAACTGGTACTTTACTTTCTGGTTGCAGTGGGTTGATTGCAACTAAATCAGTTTTAAAACCAATTTTTTCTGCATTAGCAATTGATTCCTCTGTAGTTCCCATCATTGAACATTTATTTTTAAAATCTAAAAATTCTTTATCATCTTTATAAAAATTCGAAATAGGATGATCTACTGATATAGCCAAAAATGACATTCCAAATAAAGTATCTGGCCTTGTTGTAAAGCATTTAATTTTGTTTACTTTTTCTGACTCAATTTTAAATTCAATCTCGCATCCAAACGATTTTCCAATCCAGTTTTTTTGCATTGTCTTAACTTTTTCAGGCCAAAGCTCTAGACCACTCAAACCTTCTAACAATTCCTGAGAAAAATTTGTTATATTGAAAAACCATTGATTAAGTTTTTTTCTCTCAACTGTAGCACCTGATCTCCAACCCTTTCCATCTATTACTTGTTCATTTGCTAGTACTGTCTCATCAATTGGGTCCCAATTTACATATTGCTCTTTTCTATAAACCAAACCTTTATCGTACAGATCTAGAAACAGTTTTTGTTGATGCTTATAATATTCTGGTGAACATGTGGAAATTTCTCTATCCCAATCAATAGAAAGTCCAAGTTTTTTTAACTGCCTTTTCATATTCGTAATATTGGAATTTGTCCATGTTTCTGGATCTAAATTATTTTGACGCGCTGCATTTTCTGCGGGCATACCAAAGGAGTCCCATCCCATTGGATGTAAAACGTTGAAACCTTGTAAAGCTTTGTATCTAGCAAGAACATCTCCTATTGTATAATTCCTCACATGTCCCATATGAATTTTTCCAGATGGGTAAGGAAACATTTCAAGGCAGTAAAACTTTTTTTTATTTTTATTTAATTTTGTTTTAAAAAAATTATTGTTATCCCAATAATTTTGCCAATAATTTTCAATTTTTTTAAAATTGTATCTTTCCACTAAATTACTGAGATTTTTTATTCTTTAGATTGATTTTTATATAATGCAGCTTTTTTAAGTATTTCTTTTTTTAGTTCAACAACTAGATTGTTTGTTCTTTCATCTATTGAACAATTATTTGTTGAAATACATTTTTTGTAATAAATTTTTAAATCAATCGCATCTGATCTAATTTCATTGGTTAAAAATCTAATAACAATTTTTATACTCTCACCTGTATTTGAATTATCTGAATACCAATCAGTTATAATCACCCCTCCACTATAGTTTGCTGATGTTAGTGGCATAAAATCTATTGTGTCTAAAGACGCTCTCCATAATTCATTAGAACTTGCAAATTCAAATTTAGTTCCACCTCCACCAAAGTCCTTGAAAGTCTCGTTTATGCTGAAGCCTCTACCTTCCTCAATATTTTTTGCTACTCTATCTTTAACGTTTGGTGATACCTTTCTCGCATCACCACGATTTGCACAGGAATTAAGCATTAGTAAGCTTAAAATTAATAACAAAGTGATATTTAAAGTAAATTTTTTGTGCATTTGTCTATAAAATGGTTTAAAAACATTCTTTTATACAAAATATGAAAAAAATGCTTTAAAAATGTCATTATTTAGAGTGTTGTAAAAATACAACATTATCTAATTTTTTTGAGTTTTTATTACCAATTCAAACAATCTCAAATCAGAAATGATAAATATACCCTGTTTATTATAATAAAAATAAGGAGATTAAATGAACAAACTAAAAAAAGTAGGTTTAACAGCTTTAGCTGCTTCACTTGCAACTGTATCTGCGCATGCAGTTGATATAAGTGCTTCAGGTAGTGCTACGTTATCTTACACAGGAAACAGTAACGTTGGAACTAAAGGTACAGGTAATCCTTTTGCAATGGCTGACACTGTAAACTTCAAAGCATCAGGCGAGATGGACAACGGATTTATAGTTACTATGACTATGGGTTTAGACGGTTCTAAAACTGCAGCAGGAGCAGCATTTGAAGATAGAGCAATCGCAATCGATATGGGTGACATGGGTACTCTATCATTTAAAGCACAAGATGGTTCAAGTGTAACAGGTGCTATGGATGACAAAATGCCATCTGCATATGAAGAAACATGGTTCCAAGCTGATGCTCCAGGAAATGGTTCAGGAGCAGGTAACATGTGGACATACAGCAACTCATCAATGGAAGGTGTAACGTTAGAAGCGTCATTCACTCCATCAGGTGGAGGACAAGTTGATTCATCTACTGATGTAGGTATTACTTACACAGGTATCGATGGTTTAACTATCGGTGTTGCAGCAGGTACTGACTCAGGTGGATCTGCAGATATGGACAACTCTACTAAGTATATAACTTATGCTTACGATGCGTTCACATTTGGTGTTCAATCAAACAGTGCGGATTCAGCAACAGCAAACGCTGACGAAGAGTTTACTGCTTACGCTGTATCTTACGCTGTAAATGATGACTTAAGTATATCTTACGGTTATTCAGAGATTGATTACGAAGGTGTAAGTACTATTACTGACGAAACTCAAGAAGCTGCAGCAGTGTCTGTATCTTACTCAATGGGTTCAATGTCATTAGCAGCTACTAGATCTGACGTAGACAACGAAGGTGGTAACAAAGAGCACGATGGTGCAGGTTACGCAATCGAATTAGGATTCACATTCTAATTACTCGTTTTTAATTATTTAAAAAGGGCCCCTTTTAGGGGCCTTTTTTTTGTTCAAAAAAAGATATTCCAGCAAATTCAAAAACTTCGATAATATTAAGTTTTTTTATATTTTTTGTTGAAATCCCCCCAAGAGCAACAGCTGGTTTTTTTGTAAGTTTGGTTAAAAGTTTAAATTTATTCATTCCTAAAAAATTTCGATTTTTTTTAAAAAGCGAAGATAAGAATATTTTATTAACTTTTTGTAATTCTTTTATTCTTATCTCTTTAATATTGTGAGCCGATCCGACTATTTCGAACTTCTTAAAAGTTGAATAGTTCAGGTGACTAAACTTTCTGTTAAAAGCGGGTATGTAAGCTCCATCCAAATTTAGTCTAATAGCTAATTTAAAATTATTTGATAAAAAAAATTTAACTTTTTTTTTTCTACAATAATTTCTGATTTTTATTAAATTGAATATGTCCTCTTTATCTGATTGGTAGTTTCTATAAATAACAGCGGTTTGTTTATCGAGGTTATCGATATGTTTTGTATTAAGATTGTTTATAAAGTAATATTTTCTTTTTAAATTATTATGCATAAAACGGTTCAAAATTTATTAGATATTGAAAATCAAGTTAAGTCTCACTTGAGTGACTCTAATATATTAACGTTACCAAAAATTATTGCAGTATCCAAGACTTTTAAGATGGATAAAATTTTACCTCTAATTGAGCACGGTCATTTACATTTTGGAGAGAATAAAGTTCAAGAGTCAGTAGACAAATGGAGTGAAATTAAAAATACAAAACCTGAAATTAAACTTCATATGATTGGTAAGCTTCAAACAAATAAAGTTAAATTTGCAGTTAGATTATTTGATTATATTCATTCGGTTGACAGCAGTAAACTTGCAGAAAAAATTGCAACCGAACAACAAAAAATTCAAAGAAATATTAAAATTTTTATTCAAGTGAATTTAGGAAATGAGGAGCAAAAATCTGGTATCAATAAAAATGAGGTTAATCAATTGATTGAATACTGTAAAAAACTTAACTTAAACGTTATTGGCTTTATGTGTATTCCACCCTTTAATGAGGATCCTCATATTTATTTTAAGGGAATGAGGGAATTAAAGGATACATTTAAACTTAATCAGCTTAGTATGGGCATGTCATCTGATTATTTAAAGGCTATTGATTTTCAATCAACTTATTTAAGAATTGGATCAAATATTTTTGGTGCAAGGACTTAAAGTATCTTTATTTTTGTTTTTTTATTAATTAATTTGAGCATTATTAAAAAATCTTTTTGACTAATTGCGATACACCCTGCAGTTGGAAGATAATTATTTGTAATATGTAAGAAAATACAACTTCCAAGTCCGTTAATTGTTTTATCAAAATTATATTTAATAGGAATTATCAGATCATACTTATTATCTTTTCGGTAAAGTTTTTCAAATTTTGATTTAATAGGTATTTTTACTAATTTATTATATTTTTTTGTGTCATTAGGATCATCACACCACCCCATTTTTTTTGTAATTTCTATTTTTTTCAATGATGTTTGAGGTTTTTTAACTCGATCTTTTCTATAATATAAGTTTTCAATTTTAAATATTCCTTTGGGAGTTTTTTTGTCACCTTCCTTTTTTTTCTTATAAATACCACTTTTACCTACACTGCATCTAAAATTAAAATCTTTAATTTGAAGAGTATGTTTATTTTTTAAAATAATTGTCATATTCTTATTTTTATGAATAACCAAAATTTAATAATTCACAAGTTTACAGTTTTATATCAAATTTTGAAAGAAATTGAGGAAGATTTAAATTTTAATATCATAAATTCTAAAACTGACGATTTTATAAAAAATGAAGCTTTAAATTTAAAAAATTATCTTGTCATTTCAAAAAAAATTACTCCTAATATTAATAACCAGATTTCATTAAGTTTTTTACCCATCAAAATTTCAAAGCTAATAGAAATGGTAAATATAGAGTATATGAAAAATCAATTTAGTGATCAATCAAAGGTTAATATCAAGAATTATGTTTTAAATTTAAACTCAAGAATAATATCGACAAAAGAAAATATGCTTAAACTTACTGAAAAAGAAGTTAATACAATAATTTATTTGTCAAAAAAAGGTAAGTCGATAAATATTGATGAGCTAGAAAAAAAAGTTTGGAAATATCAATCAGATATTGAGACACACACAGTCGAAACACATATATATAGACTTAGAAAAAAATTTCAGAAAACTTTTAAAGATGAAAATTTTATAATAAGTAAAAAAAATGGTTACCAAATTAAATAAAAAAAATCCTCTAATCAAAGATTTATATACAAAAAAATTTAAACCAAAAATAGTTAAACCTAAAAAAGGGAAAGGTAGCTTTAAAAGAATTAAAAAAACCTAAAGTCTTGCTCCAATTTTTTGAATAACTTTAGAAGACAATTCAGTTCCTTTGTTTAAACTATCTCTTGTACTCATATTATTAACCACTCCATGTAAGTACCCTGCTGCAAACAAATCTCCAGCACCAGTAAGATCTTTTATTTTTAAATTTTTTTGTGAGGTGCACTCGACTACTTCCTTTTTTATTATTGCAATTGCTCCTTTTTCTCCTCTCGTAATAACGATATCTTTATTAAGAGTTCGTGCAAATGCAACAGCATCATCAAATTTACGACTCTCAATTAATGACAACATCTCTTGCTCATTTGCAAAAACTATATCTAACTTATTTTTTACAAGATTTAGAAACTCCTCCTTATGTCTTTCAACACAAAAAAGATCAGACAATGACATAGCAACCTTATTTGAATTATTAATCGCTTTTTCAAAAGCTTTCTTAGGATCTCCTTCATCCCATAAATATCCCTCTAAAAAAGTAATTTCTGCTTTTTTAATTACATCTGCATTAATATCTTTATCGTTTATTTTTCCTGCGGTGCCAAGGAAAGTACACATTGTTCTCTCAGAGTCTGGTGTTATTAAAATTAAACAATTTCCAGTAGGCATTAACTCTTTTTTTTTTGAATAGAAATATTTTACATTCTCTCTTTTTAAACCATCCTCATATTTTTGACCTAGGTCGTCATCTGTTACTTTGCCTATAAATCCTACATCATTATTTAATTGTGCCAAACCTACAATTGAATTAGCAACTGATCCTCCAGAAATTGTTCCTTCAATATTTAATTCCGAGATTAATCCATTAAATTCATCTTCATTTATAAGTTTCATTGTACTTTTGGTTAAAGAATTTCTGTCTAAAAATTCGTAGTCTACTTTACAAAGTACATCTACGATTGCGTTACCAATTCCTAGAATTTTCATATTTATGCTTTTTTTGTAATTATGGGTTTTTTTCTTTTAGGATAACAAGTAGTACATATTTTACAAGTTAAACCATAACACTCTCTTGCTTTACAATATTCTCTTCCATAAAAAATTATTTGAAGATGAAGTTTAGACCATGTATTTTTTGGAAAAATTCGTTTTAAATCTTTTTCTGTTTGAACAACATTTTTTCCGTCGGTTAAACCCCAGCGTTGAGCAAGTCTATGAATATGTGTATCAACGGCAAATGCAGGATAACCAAATCCCTGAGACATTACTACACTTGCTGTTTTATGTCCAACCCCAGGCAATTTTTCGAGTTCTCCGAAAGTTTTTGGGACTTTTCCAGAGTGTTTCGCTAAAATTTGTTTTGACATCAAATAAATACTTTTGGCTTTAACTCTAAATATCCCAATTCTCTTTATTAATTTTTCAATTTTTTTTCTTCCTAATTTTACAAAGTGTTTGGGTTTATAATATTTAGGGTAGATATCTTTTGTAACATTGTTGACGATAACGTCTGTGCACTGAGCCGACAAAAGAACTGATACTAGTAGAGTAAAAGTATTTTTATGCTTTAAAGGTACAGGCGCTGTAGGATATATTTTATTTAAAATGTTAATTATTTTTTTTGCTTTTTCTTTTTCATTCATTATGAGAAATCAAGCAGGTCTCTCATCGAGTAGAAACCAGGTTTTTTTCTCATTAACCACTTAGCTGCTGCCAAGGCGCCATCAGAATATAGAGCTCTATCAAATGCCTCATGATTTAAGGTTATTATTTCTTTACCACTTGAAAACTTTACTTCATGTTCACCAATGATTTCTCCTTTTCGAATTGAATTAAAATTAATTTTTTTCCCGTAAGGAAAAGATTTTTTATTTAGAAATTTTTTACCAATCAAATTATATAAATTTTTACCTTTTCCATCTGCGATCCCTTTTCCTAGCATTAGTGCAGTCCCAGACGGATAATCTTTTTTGTGTTTATGGTGAACCTCAAATATTTTACTTAAATAATTATCGTTTAGTGATTTAGATGTAATTTCCGTCAAATACATCAATAAATTTACTCCTAAACTCATATTACCAGCTTTTAGTATTGGAATTTTTTTTGAAATTTTTTTGATTAAATTTTCTTCTCTTTGATTAAAACCTGTTGTTCCAATCACTACTCTTTTTTTTAACTTTGATGCAATTTTTAGAACCTCAAAAGTGCATTTAGGTACAGTAAAATCAATAATTAAATCAACATTTTTAAAAGCTTTTTCATTATTTAAACTAACTTTTATTCCTGAAATTTTTTTTTTAATTAATCTATTTTCTGTAAGCGTTGTTAGTTTGATATTTTTATCAGCTTTAGAGGACTTAATTAGTTGCTGGCCCATTCTTCCCATACAACCAGTTATTGCTAAATTTACTTTGCTCACTTAATTATTTTATTACAATTTTGATGTAAAAGAAAACATTATAAAAAATTTTTAAGACTATTTAAAACATTTTCGGGCTCTTCTTCTTGTAAGTAATGTCCGCAGTCTATTCCTTTCCCTGTAATTTTTCTTTCACAATATTGTTGCCAAACATTTAAGACATCACCCCAAACTTTTCCAGTATCGCTCCTTTCACCCCAAAGGATTAGAGCTGGGCATTGAATTTTATTATTTTTTTCAAAATCTTCGTTATCTAGATCTAGATCAAAACTTGGTGAAGCTCTGTAATCTTCGCATGAAGCTCTAATAGTTTTATAATTAAAACATTTCACATATTCTTCAAAAGTTTCTTTACAAAAATCTAGAGTTGCTCCCCTTTTTGATAGTTTTTTTTTCATATAATACTCAGCAGGAACAGATGATAATAATTTTTCTGGTAAATCGTACGGTTGCATCATTAACAACCAATGCCATTTGGACATAGCCCAATCTTTTTTTTGAACAGTCCAAATATGTCTATTTGGCATTATGTCAAATATTGCAACTTTCTTAACTTTTGTAGGAAAATCAAGACACATTCGGTGAGCAGTCCTCGCGCCTCTATCATGGCCAACAATTTTAAATTCTTTAAATCCTAGCTTATCCATTAGTCTTATTTGATCATCTGCCATTGCTCTAAATGAATAATTTATATGGTTTGGACCTCCTTCCTTTGGACCAATACTCTCACCATACCCTCTAAGATCTGAGGCAACTACATAAAATTTACTCTTTAGCTCGTCTACGATTTTATGCCAAGTTACATGAGACATTGGATTGCCATGCAATAAAAGCAATGGTTCGCCTTTGCCTCCGTGTCTAAAAGTTATATCAACTTCACCAAACTTATTATCCTCTAGTTTGATTTTTTCTTTTCTGAAACCTGAAAACCATGAATTCAAGAATAACCACCGTTTTTTTAGTACTAATATAGTTGTTATTGAATTTAATTAAAAGTTAGTTTTTCCAAAAATCTTTAGCTTTTTGAAAGAATTTTCTAATACTAGGATTAGATTTTTCGTTTTCAATTTCTCTAAATTGCTCAAGTAATTCTTTTTGTTTTTTATTTAAATACACTGGTACTTCCGTTTTAACCTGAACATACAGATCTCCAAAATCACCTCTTCTCATGAAAGGCATTCCTTTGCCTTTTAATCTAAACTGTTTTCCATTCTGAGTACCATCTGGTATTTTTATTTTAGCTTTTCCTCCATCAATCGTTGGGATTTCAATTGTAGTTCCTAAAGCAGCATCTGCTAGTGATAAAGGAAATTCAAAAAATAAATTTTCATCTGATCGTTTAAATAAGTCATGCGAATGAACATTTATAAACAAATATAAGTCTCCCGTTGATCCTCCTCTGTTTCCAGCCTCTCCTTTACCGGCTAACCTTATTCTCGTACCATCATCTACACCTCTTGGAATTGTTACAGCAATTTTTTTTGAGGCTTGTGTTTTTCCTTGACCATTACAATCTCTACACGGATTTGTAATTTCTTCTCCATTACCGTTACATTGAGGACAGGTTTGTTGAACAGTAAAGAAACCTTGATTAGATCTTACACGACCATTACCACCACAATACGAGCATGTTTCAGGTGAAGAACCAGGTTTAGAACCATTTCCTTTACAGGTGCCACATTTTTCTGTAGTTGAAAATTTTATATCTTGTTTTTTTCCATGGTAAGCCTCCTCAAGAGAAATTGACAGGTCATATCTTAAATCTGATCCTCTATTATTAGTTCTCCTACTTCTCGATCTTCCACCACCCCCAAAGTCTCCAAAGAAATCTTCAAAAATATCTGAAAAATCTGCACCGCTAAAACCACCAAATCCTCCACCAGACCTACCACCACCATTTTCAAAAGCAGCGTGTCCAAAGTTATCGTAGCTTTGCTTTTTTTCTTTATCAGACAGTATTCCATAAGCTTCACTAGCTTCTTTAAATTTGTCTTCAGCTTTTGTGTCACCGGGGTTTTTATCTGGATGATATTTTACGGCTAATTTTCTGTAGGCAGATTTTAAATCTTCAGGACTTGCGTTTTTACCAACGCCTAGGACATCATAATAGTCTCTTTTAGCCATTCAATTACCCCAGACTTTTAAATGTCAGTTTATGCGCTTTTTTCTTTGTTCTCGTCTTTTACTTCTTCAAAATCAGCATCAACAACATTTTCGTCTTTTTTACCTGCATCATCTCCACCATCATCTTTTCCAGAGTCTGGTTTAGCGCTTTGTTGTGATTTATAGATTGCCTCTCCAAGTTTCATAGAAGCTTGAACTAAAGCTTCTGTTTTTTTCTTGATATCTTCAATATCATCACCTTTTAGAGCTTCTTTTACAGCTGATGAAGCATCTTCAATTGCTTTCTTTTCAGCATCAGAAACTTTTGTTCCATGTTCTTTTAAGTTCTTCTCAGTAGAGTGAATTAAAGTATCTGCTTGATTTCTAACATCAACTGACTCCCTTTTTTTCTTATCAGCTTCCTTGTTAGCCTCAGCATCTTTAACCATTTTTTCTATTTCTTCATCACTTAGCCCACCTGAGGCTTGAATTTGGATTTTTTGCTCTTTACCAGTTCCTTTGTCTTTTGCTGAAACATTTACGATACCATTTGCATCAATATCAAAAGTTACTTCAATTTGAGGTACACCTCTCGGTGCAGGTGCAATACCTACAAGCTCAAAGTTACCTAAAGCTTTGTTATCAGTTGCCATTTCTCTTTCACCTTGCAAAACTCTAATGGACACAGCTGGCTGATTATCCTCTGCAGTTGAAAAAACCTGGCTTTTTTTAGTTGGTATTGTTGTATTTTTGTCAATTAGTTTTGTTGAAACTCCACCAAGAGTTTCGATACCAAGCGACAAAGGAGTGACATCTAATAAAAGAACATCTTTAACATCACCTTGTAACACTCCAGCTTGAATTGCAGCCCCCATAGCTACGACTTCATCTGGATTTACACTTTTATTTGGGTCTTTGCCAAAAAAGTTTTTAACTTCTTCTAAAACTTTAGGCATTCTAGTCATTCCACCGACCATTACTACTTCGTCAATTTCGCTAGCATTAACACCAGCATCCTTTAAAGCAGTTTTGCATGGTGGAATGGTTCTTGCAATCAAATCTTCAACTAAGGCCTCTAGTTTAGCTCTAGTCATTTTCAAATTAATGTGTTTAGGACCCGTCTTATCGGCAGTAATAAACGGTAAATTAATATCTGTTTGTTCTGCAGATGATAATTCAATTTTTGCTTTTTCGGCGGCTTCTTTTAATCTTTGTAAAGCAAGTTTATCAGACTTAAGATCAATACCGTTGTCTTTTTTAAATTCAGAAACTAAATAATCAACTACTGCATTATCAAAATCCTCACCACCTAAAAACGTATCACCATTAGTTGATTTAACCTCAAATACCCCATCGCCTAATTCAAGAATCGAAACATCAAATGTTCCTCCACCTAAATCATAAACTGCTATTTTTTTATTTTGTTTTTTATCCAAACCATAAGCAAGTGACGCAGCCGTTGGTTCATTTATAATTCTTAAAACCTCTAATCCAGCAATTTTTCCAGCATCTTTGGTCGCTTGTCTTTGTGCATCATTAAAATATGCTGGCACAGTAATAACTGCTTTAGTTACAGCTTGTCCTAAGTACTTTTCAGCGGTCTCTTTCATTTTTTGTAAGATAAAGGCAGATATTTGAGAGGGGGAGTATTTTTCCCCTTTAGCTTCAATCCAAGCATCACCTTTTTCAGAATTCACTATTTTAAAAGGAGCTGCTTCTACATCCTTTTTAACTGTTTGATCATCAAAGTTTCTGCCAATCAATCTTTTAACTGCAAAGATTGTATTTTCTGGATTTGTTACAGCTTGTCTTTTGGCCGGCTGTCCGATTAATTTTTCGTTTTCATCCGTAAATGCTACAACCGAAGGAGTTGTTCTTGCACCTTCTGCATTTTCTAAAACTTTAGCTTGCGTTCCCTCCATTATTGCAACGCACGAATTTGTTGTACCTAAATCTATTCCAATAATTTTGCTCATAATTTCATATCCTAGACGTCATATAAGGTTTAAATTCTAATCTACAAGCTGATCTTAGAATTATTTATCCTCTGTATTTTCTTTATTTTCCTCAGTTTTTTCCTCTTTTTTAGAAGTTTTCTTAGATACACCAACCAAAGAAGGTCTAAGCAGTCGATCTTTGATAGTAAATCCTTTCTGAATTTCTTGAATAATTGTTCCAGGTTCTTTTGTATCGTCAAGTATTTCCATCATTGCTTGATGAAAATTAGGATCTAGTTTTTTATTTAAACTTTCTATGGGTTTGATGTTATTTTTTTCAAAAATTGAGATCGTATCTTTTTTAATGATATCTAAATGTTCTAATGATTTATTAAGAGCCTCTGTTCCTTTTAATTTCTCATCCGCTTCCAAAACTTGTTTTGAACGTTCTAAATTATCAATTAAATTTAATGCTTCCTTAGCAAAACTATACCCACCATACTCAAATGCTTCATCTTTTTCTTTTTCAAATCTTCTTCTTTGATTTTCCATTTCAGCAAAAGTTCTTGCTAATTTATCCTCAAGTTCAGTAATTTTTTCTTCTTGAGTTGGTTCTTTAATTTCTTCCTTAGCTTCTTGATTTTTATCTTGATTAATTTCATTCTCTAAATTTTCTTCAGGTTTAGCTGTTTCTTTTACTTGCTCCTGACGATCTTTAGTAAAGTTGTTTTGGTTTTCTTCTTTTTCCATTACACCTTATATGGTAAGGATTTTGATAATTTCTAGATGCCAAAACAAAAAATAAATAAATTGCTTATAGGAACAAATAATAAAGGTAAATTGCGTGAAATAAAGAGTTTACTCCCAAAAAACATTGAAATTTATTCTACATCCAAGTTTAATCTTAAAAGCCCAATAGAAAATGGGAAAACATTTAAAGAAAACTCGCTAATTAAGTCTAAATATTTTTCAAAAAGAACAGGTCTTTTATGTTTAGCTGATGACTCCGGCTTAGAAATAGATTTTTTGGACAAAAGACCTGGCATTTACTCTGCTAGATGGGGAGGAAAAAAGGGAGACTTTAATAAGGCCATTAAACGAGTTTATAGAGAGCTCAATAAAAAAAATAAAAATTGGAAACTAAGAAAAATTAAAGCAAGGTTTATATGTGCTTTATCTATTTCATATTTGAACAAAAAAATTGCATGTGTTCAAAGTAAAATTGAAGGGTATATTTCAAATGAACCCAAAGGCATAAATGGATTTGGTTATGATCCTATTTTTATACCTAAGGGCAAAAAAAAAACATTTGGAGAAATAAAGCCTGCAAAAAAATATAAAATAGACCATCGATACTTTGCTTTTAAAAAACTTAGAAAATTTTTATAAGTTCTTTATCCTCAATTTTATAAAAATTTAGTCTATGATTAATTTTATTATTTTTAACGTCAAATATTCCTATTTTACCTTTAAATGAGTTTTGCTTCTTAAACAATTTATTTAGATTAGAAAGATCTGACTTCAGTGACAGATAATAAATAAGACCAACTAAATCATAACTTAATAATGATAAATGTGTAGGATCTTCATTAAAGGCATTAAAATATTTAATTTTGTAATTATCAAAATTTTCTTTGTTAATCGAAGGATAATATATTGGCTGAACATCTGTTTCGTTTAACAAACTTTCATCAAACCATTGATTAAGAGTTATAAAATATTTATCTTTAGGTTGAACGTCAGTATACAAAAGTGATGTAGTCACACTTTTTAGACTTTCATCGAAATCAGCAACAACGACCGCATCAAATTTAAGATTTCCTATAGTATATCTTTTCTCCAATCTTTTTATTTTTTTTTCTTTATTAGGATCATTTGAATTTTTAATTCTTGAGATTTCATCCTCTAAATTTTGTTTTCTTATTTTATATTTTGTAATTTCTTCGATTTGTTTTGTAAGTTTTGTAGGTTCAATATTATAGTCATATTTTTTAAAAACTTTTATTTTTGAGTCTTTTATTGCTTTTTTAATTTCAAATTCATATTCTCTAATTGGTGTTAAAAAAATAGTTCTTTCAACATTATTTTTTTCTAAAAATTTTTTGATGGTATTGAACTGTGAAGTAGAATTTATTCCTGCTGAAATAACATTTTTTGGAAGATCTAAAGTTTTGTTTGTTAAAGATAAAAAAGTTAAGTCTTTAATTTCATCTAAATAAGCTAAACTCTCATAGAAGACTGGACCTATAACAACCTTTATACCCATTTGTTTTAATTCAAATGCAGATTTAAGAGATTGATTAGGTCTAGAGGCTGTATCTTTGGGGTAAACTTCAATTGAGCTGCTATCTATGTCTTTAACTGCTAAACTAACAGCTTTAATAATTGACTGACCAATTTCTTTGTTTGATCCCGTCATTGGTATCAGCAAACCAATCTTTATTTTTTCGCTAGCATCTGCTGTTTGAAAAAATAATAAAAACACTCCGAATTTTACAATAAAAAGAATTTTAATTAATTTAATCATTTTGATGTTAATATTATATTTTTTTATCTAAATTATGATCATTAAACCACAATCTAAAATAAAAGGTAATGAAAATGGTCTTTATATAGTCTCAACGCCAATAGGAAATTTAAAAGATATTACTATAAGAGCACTAGAAATATTAAAACAATCTAATTTTATTTTATGTGAAGACACTCGCATTTCAAAAAATTTGTTAAATAAATATGAAATCAAATCAAAATTGATTTCAAATCATAAATTTAATGAAAAAAAAAATATTTTAAAAATAATTGAATATTTGAAATCTGGAAAAATAATATCTCTAATTTCTGATGCCGGGACTCCTGCTATCTCTGATCCAGGCTCAGTTTTAGTTAATGAATGTGTTAAAAATAATATTAAGATTGTCCCAATACCTGGTCCATCAGCAGTTGCAACTGCTATATCCATCAGTGGATTTTCTGATCAGTTTTTCTTTTATGGATTCCTTCCAGAGAAAAAACAGCAATTAACTAAGGAGTTAAATAGACTCTCGGAATTTAGCACCAGTTTAGTTTTTTTTGTATCCCCAAAAAAAATTAATAAAATTATTCCCGAAATTAAAAAATACTTCAGTGAGAGAAAAGTTGTCATCTGCAGGGAAATTACTAAATTGTACGAAGAGTTTTTAAGAGTAAACGTAGATGAGTTGAGAGAGTTTCGGAAAGAACCTAAAGGCGAAATAACAGTTGTTATTTCCGAAAAAAAAATTGATAAAAATAGTTCTAAAAATTTGAGTGAATCTGATATTAATAAAATTGATATAATGATTAATAAACTTACAATAAAAGAAATTACAGACATAATTTGCCAAAATAGTAAGGTGTCAAAAAAACAAGTCTATAATTATTGTTTAAGGGTTAAAAATGAAAATTAAATTATTAATAATAATTTTTATTGGGTTTATTTTGTCAGGATGTGTTGGTGTTGGTTCAAAAGGATTATTTGGGACAGGCGTTTCTGTTGCGTTAGATCCTAGAACTTTAGGAACACAGATTGACGACTCTATAATGCAAAAAAGTTTGTCAGCTAGAATTTTAGCTAAAGATAAAAAATATTTTCTCTCAGTAAAATCAAAAGTACTTGATGGAAGAATTTTTTTAACTGGAAAAGTTGATAGTCCTGAGGAAAAATTACAAATAACAAAAATTGCATGGGAGACAAAAGGCACTAGATCTGTTCGTAACGACGTAAAGATAAAAGAAGAATTTAATTTTAAACAATCTGCCAAAGATATCTTAATTACCACTCAGCTTAGAACAGCTTTAATATTAAATAAAAACATTAAAGCTACGAATTATCAAATAGATACATACAAGAAAAAAATATATGTATACGGGATTGCTCTAACAACTGAAGAAAAAGATTTGGTTATAAGTGAAGCCAAAGAAATTCTTGACGTTGAGAATGTAATAGCAAGTATAATATTAGTTGAGGACTTAAGAATTCAAAAAGAATAATTATTTTTTATAGTCTATTACCTTAGATGAATAGGCAGCTATTGATGCTAAATTAATAATTTCAGAAGTTGAAGACCTTAAAGGAGCAATCTCTATTGGGAGACCTAGTCCAATAAGCAAAGGACCGATGACTTTTGTATCTCCAATTGTCTTCATTAGTTTATAAGATATGGCCGCACTATGTTGACCAGGCATAATTAATATGTTTGCCTTGCCGACAATATTTGCAAATGGATATAGTTCTTTGTACTCTGGATTTAAAGCAACGTCTGGCTGCATGTCACCATCAAATTGAAAGTCAACTTTTTTCTCTTTTAAAATTTCAACGGCATCTCTTATATGTTTAGTGCGACTTGTAAGAGGTTGTCCAAAAGTTGAATGAGAAACAAATGCAACTTTGGGGTCAAAGCCAAAAAGTCTTACAACTCTTGCAGTTGAAACAGCAATTTCTGCCATTTGTTCTGATGTTGGATATTCATGAACACTAGTATCCCCTATAAATATAGTTCTACCCTTATGCACAACCATATTCAGGCCAAACATAATCTCGCCTTTTCGAACATTGACTACCTGTTTAATCTTTTCAAGAGAAGCTCCAAAGCGTCTTGTGTTTCCGGTTACTGCTCCGTCAGCATCCCCGCACGCAACCATACTTGTTGCCCAAATAACTCTGTCATTTCTCACTAATCTATCACAATCTCTTTCGAGTAAACCCTGTTCTCTTTGTAATTTTTTAAATAAATGCTTGGCGTATCTGTTTCTTTTTTCCTCATCTTTTGAATTTACAATTTCGATATCAAAGTTCTCACTATATCCAATATTTTTAATTTGTTCTTTAATTTTACTCTCTTTACCAACCAAAATTGGAATTCCCAATTTCGAATTTTTAAATGCAATTGCAGCCTTCAAAGTATTTTCATCTTCACCATCAGCAAAGACAATTCTTTTTTGATTATTTTTTATAAATGAGTTTATACCTTGCATAATCGTAACAGTTGGATCCAATCGTTGTTTAAGTTGATCTTTGTAAATTTCAAAATCTTCAATATTTTTTCTTGCTACACCACTTTCCATTGCAGCTTTGGCAACAGCGGCAGGGATAACACTTATCAGTCTTGGATCAAATGTGGATGGGATAATATAATCTTTTCCATAGTGAGGTCTTTCACCACCCATAGCAGCTACCACTTCATCTGGAACGTCTTCTCTTGCAAGTTTGGCGATTGCTTGTGATGCTGCAACTTTCATCTCTTCGTTAATTGTTTTGGATCTAACATCTAAAGCACCTCTAAAAATGTAAGGAAATCCAATTAAATTATTTACTTGATTTGGATAATCAGACCTTCCAGTTGCTATTATTGCGTCATCTCTTACTTCGCTAATTTCCTCTGGTAAAATTTCAGGGTCTGGATTGGCGCAAGCAAATATAATTGGATTTTTTGACATATCTTTAACCATCTCTTTTTTAAGAACACCCTTTGCTGATAATCCCAAAAAGACATCTGCACCTCTTATTGCCTGTTCAAGAGTTCTAAGTTTTGTTTCTACAGCATATTTCGACTTCCATTGATCTATACCTTCAGTTCTTCCTTTATAGATAACACCTTTCCTATCAAGCATGATTACATTTTCAGAGGGTACGCCTGAATTTTTAAATAATTCTGTGCAAGCTTGGGCTGATGCTCCAGCACCGTTAACAACAACTTTAATTTCTTTAATTGATTTGCCACTTATATCGAGAGCGTTTATTAATGCAGCTGTTGTAATTATTGCAGTTCCATGTTGATCATCGTGAAAAACTGGAATATCTAAAATTTCTTTTAATTTTTGTTCAATTATAAAGCAATCTGGAGCTGCTATATCCTCTAAATTAATTCCACCAAAACTTGGAGCAAAATTCTTAATTGAGTTTATGATTTCTTCAGAGTTTTTACTATCTATCTCTAGATCTATGGAGTCTATGTCTGCGAATCTTTTAAATAGTACAGCCTTACCCTCCATAACTGGCTTTGAAGCTAATGCGCCTAGATTTCCCAATCCTAAAATAGCTGAACCATTACTTATAACAGCTACCAAATTTCCTTTACTTGTGTAATCATAAGCTGCCTCTGGATTTTCACTGATCTCTTTAACTGGAGCTGCAACGCCAGGAGAATATGCAAGTGCAAGATCTCTTTTAGTTGTCATATTTTTTGAAGAAATGATCTCGATCTTGCCAGGTTTTTTATCTTTATGAAAAGCTAGCGCTTCTTTATCTGTGTAATGATCAATCTTTGTTTTTTTCATTTGTTACAATTATGTGTACAATTAGGGTAAATATAAGACTAATATGATTTATGAACTTACTTAAGTCAACAGGCACATTTGGTTTTTATACGATCATAAGTAGATTACTTGGATATTTAAGAGATATTTTAATTGCAATATTTCTTGGAACAGGATTGTTAGCAGACGCATTTTTTGTTGCATTTAGAATTCCGAATACATTTAGAAGATTATTTTCTGAGGGAACTTTTAATGCTGCTTTTGTTCCAAGCTATGCATCAGAAATAGTTAAAGGTAAAAAGCAATCTAACAAATTTGCAAATGATATATTTAATCTTTTATTTCTAAGTTTGTTATTAATTACTCTTATAGTTCAAATATTTATGCCTGCATTTGTCTCTCTAATTGCTCCTGGCTTTGTAGGTGATATCGACAAAATGGAAATAGCAATAACTTTGACCCGTATCACTTTTCCATTCTTATTTTTTATTTGTTTAGCATCATTTTTTGCAGCGATTTTAAATTCACATAATAAATTTGCAGTCGCTTCAGGAGCACCAATAATATTAAATATTGTTTTAATTTTAGTTCTATTATTTTCAAGTTCTCTAGGGGACAACTTAGTATATTATTTATCGTATGGTGTTTCCCTAGCAGGTTTATTGCAACTGTTATTTTTATATAAATTCGTAAGAAAGCATTATTCACTTAATATAAAAATTGAAATTAAAGTAACTAAAAAAGTTAGAATTTTTTTTAGAAAATTATTACCCAGTATTTTTTCTTCAGGCGTCACCCAAATAAATATATTAGTTGGAACAATTATTGCCTCGTTTCAAGCAAGTGCAGTTTCATACCTTTATTATGCTGATAGAATATATCAAATCAATTTAGCAATAGCTGGAATTGCAATTGGAGTGGTGGTTCTGCCTCAATTATCAAAACATGTTCAATCTAAGAAAAAAGATAAGATCATTTCAATTCAAAATAAAGCTCTTGAGTTAAGTCTATTTTTGAGTTTACCAGCATCTATTGCATTAATATTAGCTTCTGAACAAATAATTTCTGCACTATTTGGTTATGGGTCATTTAATGAAACTGCAGTTGTGAATTCAAGTCTAGCTCTATATTATTTTGCTATAGGTTTACCAGCATTCGCTTTAATCAAAGTTTTTTCTAGTTTCTTTTTTGCCAACCACAATACTAAAACACCTTTTTATATTTCATTAATTTCTGTCCTTTTAAATATTTTAATAAGTGTTTATTATTTTAATGAAATTGGATTTATAATAATACCTATTGCAACTACTATTTCATCTTGGTTTAATGGAATATTATTACTTGTATTTTTAAAAAATAAAAATCTTTTTTCTTTTAGCAAAATATTTTTAATTAAATTTGTTAAAATAATTATTGCTTCAATACTTATGGGTTTTATATTTCATTTTTTGCTAAATTTTTTTCAAACTGAACTTGCGTTTGAAAAAAAAGCAAAATCTTTTTATCTGCTATTATCTGTATTATTGGGCTTAGCTTCTTATCTCCTAATTTGTTATTTTATCAAAGCTTTTAAAATCAGTGATATTAAACTAAAGTATTAACTTTATGAGTAAAAAAATATTTTCGGGTGTTCAACCAACTGGCAATCTTCATCTTGGTAATTATTTAGGAGCAATCAAAAATTTTGTTGAACTAAACAATGACGATGCAAATGAATGTATTTTTTGTGTAGTAGATTTACATGCAATAACAATCAAACAAGATCCAAAAGAATTAAAAAAAAATATTAGAGAAACAGTGGCAACATTTGTTGCTAGTGGGATAGATCCTAAGAAAAGTATAATTTTTAACCAATCAGGTGTAGCAGCCCACTCAGAATTTGCCTGGATCTTAAGTTGTGTGGCTCGTATGGGATGGCTAAATAGAATGACACAATTTAAAGAAAAAGCTGGAAAAGATAAGGAAAAAGCCAGCATTGGATTATACTCTTATCCTGTTTTAATGGCAGCCGATATTTTATTATATGATGCCACTCATGTTCCTGTAGGAGATGATCAAAAGCAACACCTAGAGTTATGTAGAGATATAGCTCAAAAATTTAATAATGATTTTGGGGTGGAGAACTTTTTAAAAGTTCCTGAGCCTCTAATTCAAAAAGTCTTTTCCAGGATTATGAGTTTAAAAGATGGATCAAAAAAAATGAGTAAATCTGAATTATCTGATTTAAGTAGAATTAATTTAACAGATGACGAAGATCAGATCATCACAAAAATTAAAAAAGCAAAAACAGATCCCTTACTAATGCCAAAAGATATAAAAGAGCTTGAGGGGAGACCAGAGGCGCAAAATCTAATTGGAATTTATACTAGTTTAAATAATTCAACATTTGAAACTTCTATAAAAAAGTATGCAGGTAAGAATTTTTCAGATTTTAAAAATGAATTATCTGAGGTGGTAGTTAGTAAAATTATACCAATATCTAAAGAAATTAAAAAACTACTTGAAGACAATTCATTTCTTGATTCTATACTTCTAGACGGAGTTGAAAGGGCCAATAAAATTGCATCAAAAAAGATTAAAAATATAAAAGAAATAGTAGGTTTTTAACAAAAATTTAATATCAAGTTTAAATTTTTAAAATATAAACTATATATAATTTATGTTTGTACAGACTGAAGTAACTCCGAATCCAAATTCATTGAAATTTCTTCCTGGGAAGAAAGTTTCTAATAGTGGCCCTTATGAAATTAATAATAAGGATGAAATTAAAAATGAATTAGTAAAAAATATTTTATCTGTCAAAGGGGTTGAGAATATATTTTTAGGACAAGATTTTATATCCGTAAATAAAAACGATCAAACAAAATGGGATGACATAAAACACATAGTAATTTCTTTGATAAATGACTTTTATTCTGATGGAAAAGATTTTGTTATTGATGAAAATGTGAAAGAAGAAGTGTCTAGCTATGATGAAATAGAGAAAAAAATAGTAAAAATTTTGGATCAAAAAATAAGGCCAGCTGTTGCTAGAGATGGTGGAGATATTAAGTTTAAAGAATTTAAAGATGGTGTTGTTAAAGTGCAATTACAGGGTAGTTGTTCTGGATGTCCTAGTTCTACACTGACTTTAAAACAAGGTGTTCAAAATCTTTTATGTCACTACCTACCTGAAGTCAAAGAGGTGGTTGCTATATAAATTATGAATTTAAAGTTTACAAAAAGCCACAAAAGAGCAAAAAATAAAATCGCAAATACATTTTCAAGATTTTTTTTAAGTACCTTTCTTGTGATATCATTTTTTTATATTGCACCAATCTTTATTAATTTTGCAGATAAAAATTTTAATAATAAAGAGTTTACAAATAACTCCAAAAATATTTTAAACAGCACCTTAAACAAAGGTAAGAATTTTGATGAAGATAATACATGGGCGCAAAGCGATGAGATAGATCTTCTTTATGATATTTTAGAAGAAAATAATTCTGAAATAAACCTTGTAAGATATACTACCTCGGAGATCAATGCTCTGTTTGAAGAAGTAAAATATGATTTGGACGAAGTAAGAGATACAAAATTAGTAAAGCCAATCAAGATTGGTTTACTTCCCAATGAGATTAAGAAAATTGATAATACGAAAAAAAAGAAAGACATGTTTATTAAAATTGTTTTACCTTTAATAGTTAAAGAAAATAACAAAATTAGAATAGATAGAAAAAGACTATTTGCTATTTTAAGTAAGAACAGTAACACAGATATTGAAAATAAGTGGTTAGAAAAAAAATATAAACAGTATGGTGTGAGACAAAATGATCTTTCAACTTTAAAAATTAGAATGGACGAGGTCCCTGTTTCATTGGCAATAGCCCAAGCAGCTAAAGAAACTGGATGGGGAACATCTAGGTTTGCTCTGAAAGGTAATGCTTTATTTGGTCAATGGACATGGTCTGGTGATGGATTGAAACCTAAAAACGCTGAAAAAGGAGAGGAACATAAAGTTATGAAATTTCATAGCTTACAGCTTTCTGTTAGAGCATATTTAAGGAATCTTAATACTCACTCATCTTATAAAAATTTGAGAAAAGCAAGAACAGAGTTTAGAAATAGAAATAAACCAATTGATAGTTTAATTTTATCTAATCACCTAGATAAGTATGCAGAAACAGGCACTGAGTATGTCGAAGTAATTCAGAAAATAATTACTCAGAACAATTTAAAAGATTTTGATGAAGCTCGGCTACTGCCTTCTAGCAAGGACTTAGAAAGTTTAATTTAATTTTTTTTTATTGGAAATTGAATTCCAAACCATCTCCATTTACCATTATCATTAAGAGAACAATTTACTCTTCCTCTTCTTGGCGCAAATGGTGCTCTAAATTTAATTGTTAGAGTATTATTAGAAAAGCTAGTATTTGATTTTGCCCAAGTATTTGCCTCATTTGAATAACAATTGATTTTATTTAAATTTTTCTGTTCATCAAAAAATTCAACCACAAATTTTGGTGGATTTGTTGATTTTGTTAATTGTTTTTCTAAAGGTAACAATTTTTTATATTCTAATGGAAAATAATTTATGATTGACTTGAATCTTTTTAATTCTCCATACTTTTCATTAATTGGAAATCTTGGTAATTCAAATTTATCCTTGTTTACATCAATAACACCAGAATGTTGACCAAAAGCAAATTCAAAATTTTTAGAAATATAATCTCTCATAAATTTTGAATATTCACCAAATGGGTATGAAAATAAATTTGGAATATAGTTTAATTCTTTTAAAAAAATTTTATTTGCCTGTTCAATATCTGATATAAATTTATCATTAGTTTCATCTATAAGGTAATCATGACTATGTGAGTGATGTCCAATTAGAGCAAAAGACTCTTTCTCAATTTCTCTTATTTGACTCCAAGTCATATAACCATTTTTACCTACAGGTTCAGTTGAGACAAATAATATGAATGGAATTTTATTTTTTTTTAGGTATGGCCATGCTTCAAAATAAAAGGACTCAAATGCATCATCAATAGTAATTAATATTTCTTTTTTTAATTTTATTCTATTAAATCGCTCCTCAAATTTATCAGGATTATGAAATTTGAAATCTGAGTCTTTAATAATTCTAATATGTTCTTTAAAAATTTCCATTTGAATATTTGTTGATGGATATTTAGTTTCATTAAAACGATGATACATAATTGATAGAATTCCCTCATCTTTTGAATAGTATTTGATATTATTTTCATCTGCTTTAGAACTAATATTAGAATATAAAATAATTATGAATAAGCTAGTAATTGATGTTGCAAGTGAAAAAATATTTTTAATGATCATCACTAAAGATGATATTTATAATATTACTAAAGAGAATACTAAAATTAATTATGAGAAATTGACTTTAATTGTTAAGGATTTTTTATATTTAAATAGATTGAAATTAGGCGATATTAGCAAAATATATGTAAACAGAGGCCCAGGTAGCTTTGCAGGCATTAGAAACTCTTTATCATTAGTTAAAGCATTGAATCTTTCAAAGAGAATTGATTATTATTGTTATAGTTTTGATGATTTCAAGGATCAAAAAGATATAAAATATGAGGATATACCTAATTTGTGTGACAAATTTAAAATTAAAAAAAATTTGATTAAACCTATTTATTTAAGTTAGAATTGAATTATGTCAGAAACAATAGAGGAAAAATGTTTATCCAAAGGAGTTAAATTAACTGATCAAAGAAAAATAATTGCCCAAGTTATGTCCGAGTCTTCTGATCACCCAGATGTAGATGAATTATATAACAGAGTTTCTAAAATTGATTCAAAAATTAGTATTGCTACGGTTTATAGAACAGTTAAATTATTTGAGGAGTCTGGAATTTTAACAAAGCATGAGTTTAAAGGTGGAAAAGCTAGGTATGAAGAGTTGAATGAAGGACATCACGATCATTTAATTGATGTAAAGTCCGGTGAAATTATAGAGTTTGTTGATGATGAAATTGAGAAACTTCAGAAGAAAGTTGCAGAAAAATATGGATATACTCTGGTAGATCATAAATTAGAACTTTATGGGGTTAAGAAGAAATCCTAATAAAATGTCACGAAAAATATTTATCAAAACATTTGGTTGTCAAATGAATGAGTACGACTCAAATAGAATATATGACTCGGTAAAAAAAATAGGTTTCGAAAAAACAGGTAATTATAAGGATGCAAATTGCTATCTTCTAAATACCTGTCATATAAGGGATAAGGCAAAAGAAAAAGTTTACCACGAGATAGGTAGAGTTAAAAAAATTTTTCGATCAAAACAAAAGCCATTAGTAATTATTGCTGGTTGTGTTGCGCAAGCTGAAAATCAGGAAATGTTAAAACGTGAACCTTATATTGATTTAGTAGTTGGCCCTCAATCCTATCACAAAATCAATGATACTATATTAAATTACGAACAAAAAAAAAAGAAATCAGAAGAAACAGAATTTGATCCTGTATCTAAATTTAAATACTTCAGTAAAATTAAAAATGAAGCTGAAAAAGTATCTTCATTCTTAACTATTCAAGAAGGTTGCGATAAATTTTGTCATTTCTGTGTTGTGCCTTATACAAGAGGACCTGAATACTCAAGGCCTTTTCAACAAATTATAGATGAGGCCAAATATTTATCTGAAAAAGGTACTAAGGAGATAATACTACTTGGACAAAATGTTAATGCTTATAACGACGGTATAAACAGATTGTCTAATTTGATTATGGAAATAGAAAAAATACCAGATATTAAAAGAATTAGGTATACCACCTCTCACCCAAAAGATATGACAGAAGACTTGATAGATGTTTATAAAAGTTCTCAAAAATTAATGCCACTTGTTCATTTACCTGTACAAAGTGGATCTGATAAAATTTTAAAATTAATGAATAGAAAGCACACTATTAAAGATTATTTTTATATTTTTGAAAAATTAAAAAATATTAATAATAAAATAGAATTTTCAAGTGATTTTATTATTGGTTATCCTGGAGAACAAGAAGATGATTTTAAAAATACATTAACTCTGATTGAAAAAATAAACTTTATTAACTCCTATTCTTTTATTTTCAGCGCTAGACCAGGAACGGTTGCTTTTGATTTAGAATTAATTGACAAAAAAATTTTGATGCAGAGATTAGAAAATATTCAAAATAAACTATATGAAAATCAGATTAATAGAAATAAATTATTTAAAAACCAAACAATAGAGGTGCTAGTAGAAAATTTAACTGATGACAAAACCCAAACTTTTGGTAGATCTGAGTATATGACATCAGTAATATTCAATGGTAACAAAGAGCATATTGGAAAAATTGTTCCAGTAAAAATTAAAAAATTTAATAGAACCACCTTATTTGGTGAAATTGTTGAAGATTTAGATAAAAAGGTAGCATAACAATTGAGCAGCATAACAAATAAAAATATTGATCCATCTCTAAAATTTGTTTACTCCGATAATAACTCTTTAAGTGTTATATTTCATGATAATGATTTGTTGATGGGTGTTGTAGGTGAATTTAATCAAAATTTACAAGAGTTAGAGAAATTAACAAACTGTAGTTTGTATTCTAGAGGAAACTCAATATTAATTAAATCAACCCCAGAAAAGAATGAAACATTAAAAAATGCAATACAGTTTTTAGCTAATCAGTTCATTAATAATGGAAGTATAGAGAACAAAGATTTAGTTTCTTCAGTAGATAAATTTATGATTAATGAAAAAGTTAAAAATAACAACGTTACTGATATAATCAAAACACCAAAAAAATCTATAATTCCAAGATCTGAAAAACAAAAAGATTATGTAAGAGCTCTCAGACAAAGCGATATTGTAATTTCAGCTGGCCCCGCGGGGACTGGAAAAACCTTTTTAGCAGTTGCTGTAGGATTGACAATGTTGTTAGAGAAAAAAATTGATAGAATTATTTTATCAAGACCAGCAGTTGAGGCAGGTGAGCGTTTGGGATTTTTACCAGGAGATATGAAGGAGAAAGTAGATCCATACCTAAGGCCTTTATATGACTCCCTCTATGATCTTTTTGATTTTGAAAAAATTCAAAGGATGATTGAAATAGGTGATATAGAAATTGCTCCATTAGCCTTTATGAGAGGGCGAACTTTAAAAAATTCATTTGCGATTTTGGACGAAGCCCAGAACGCTACAGATACTCAAATTAAAATGTTTTTAACACGTATTGGAGAAAATTCAAAAATTGTAGTTAATGGTGATCCTAGCCAAATAGATTTGCCAAATAAAAACATGTCAGGATTAGTGCGTTCAAAACAATTATTAGGACATTTGAATGAGATATCGGTTATCGATTTTGATCACTCTGATGTAGTAAGACATCCGCTTGTTTCTAAAATTGTAAAAGCTTATTCAAAGAATGATTAATATAAATGTCTTCTCAGAGGAGAAGGCTTGGTCAAAAAGGCTTAAAAATAAAGATCTTTTTTTTCAAAAAATCTGTAATGCTTTCCCAAAAAAATATAAGTTTTTAAATAAAAAAGTGAGTTTTTCTTTACTACTTTCAAATAATAAAAATATTCAAAAATTAAATAAAATTTTTAGAAAAAAAAATAAGCCTACAGATATTTTATCCTTTCCAACAACTAAAAAGGTAAGGATTTCAAAACAAACTTATTTAGGAGATATAATCATTAGTTATAATTTTATGAACAAACCTCAATTAATAAATAAAAAACTTTTTAATGAAAAAGTGATCAAAATATTTATTCATGGGTTTCTGCATCTCCTAGGTTTCGATCATAAAAAAAATAAGGATTATATGAAAATGTTAAAAGAAGAAGGGCAAATATATAAGTCTGTAATTTCTAAAATTAAATAATTTGATTAAAAAAACGTATATTGAATTTTTATTTTTAATATTTCTTGGAGCAGCAACATCTCTAAGTTTGCCACCTTTTAACTATATTATTATTAACTTTATTACCCTAGGTTTATTTTTTGCTTTTTTAATAAAGAGGTTAAAAGAAAACAGAAATAAAAAACTATATTTTTTATACGGCTGGCTATTTGGTTTTGGTTATTTTATTACAAATCTTTATTGGATATCAATTTCATTGACTTTCGATGAAAGTTTTAAGTTTTTGATACCTATAACATTAGTTCTCATCCCGGCTTTTTTAGCGTTGTTTTATGGTATTATTTCTTTTTTATTTTTTATTTTTAAACCAAAAAAAATAATTTCATCGTTCTTTCTTTTTTCTTTAATTTTTGGTCTGGTTGAGTTCATCAGAGGATTTATCTTAACAGGATTTCCATGGAATTTAATTGCTTATAGTTTTTCAAATCATTTAGAAATTTTGAACATTACCTCTATTATTGGCACCTATGGATTTAATTTATTTTGTATTTCTTTATTTATAAGTCCAGCAGTATTCATTTTAAGAGATAACAGAACTGACATATGGATCTGTATATTTTTTCTGATAACTACAATTATTTTTTACTTTTATGGATCTCACTCTAAAAAGCTTTTTAATGAAATTAAAAAAAATTCTATTGATTTTAAAGTCAGGATTATTAGCTCTAATATTAATTTAGACAGATTTTATTATAATATTGATCCCGTAAAAGCAATTGAAGATTTAATTGAAATTAGCAAACCTGATAAAAATGAAAAAATTATTTTTGTTTGGCCGGAGGGAATTTTACCAGGTATTTCTCAAGAAAAATTAATAGAATATAAATCGTTATTCCAAAAAAATTTTAATGAAAATCACTTATTTGTTATCGGCATAAACAGTAAATCTATTGAAAAAGGTGAAGTTAAATATTTCAACTCTCTGTCAGTATATGATCACAGCTTAAATTTATTGTACACATATAATAAAATTAATCTTGTGCCATTTGGAGAGTTTTTGCCACTAGAAAATATACTTAAAAATATTGGTTTAAAAACTTTAACTAATAATTACCAGTCTTATTCAAAAGGCCATGAAAGGAATATAATAAAAATTAATAACGATAATTCTTCATTAAAATTTCTGCCTTTAATATGCTATGAAATAATTTATTCTGGAAAAATTTTTAATAATTCAGATTTTGATTTTATAATAAATATTTCAGAGGATGGATGGTTT
>CACBHL010000004.1 GCA_902539035.1 uncultured Pelagibacteraceae bacterium | reverse complement strand
ATTACTACCTCTTTTAAAACCTGTTACCTTAACACCTTTCATTACCTGTACACCATTGCTGGTAGATTTATTTTCTAGAGCTTTAATAGAGTCTTTATTAAAAGCATATCCACCTTTTTTTTCGTGTAGAACTGAAGTAATACCTTCGGCCTGCCAGTCATCAAATATACCTTTCATATATTTCATGCAATCTTTCTCACCCTCAATAAATTCTGACTCGTAACCAATAGCTTTTTGTTGCTCATAAATACTTGCAACATCTTTATGCATAACCTCAGGCGAAATTTGTAAATATCCAACTGCATTATATTTAAAAGCCTTAGGATCGCTTTCCCAAACTGAAACAGAATGAGCCATCAGTTCTCTCATTGCTGGCTGAAAATAATTATTTCTTACAACACCACATGCAATTCCACTAGCACCTGAAGCAGTGTCTTTTTTTTCTAAAACAACAATATCTCCAGGGTTTTTATAAGTTTCTGATAGTTTCCAAGCAGTGCTCAAACCATGTATACCACCACCGATAATTACTACTTTTGCTTTTGTGGGTAATGACATACCAAAATCTTATTTTTTACAAATCATAATTGATATAATTATTTTTAGAACTAAAAAGTATATATATAAAATATACACTTTAAACTTAGCAGAAATAAGTGCTTAATAGCTTATATTTTTAAGAGTCGTTAAATATTCATTGAACTCTCTAATAAAAGAGTCGCTTGGCTTAATATTCTTAATTCTTTGATCTTTTGAGGTTTTCTCCAAATGAAAGAATCCTTTTTCACAAGCTTCATTAATAATAAGAGCTGATTTTGGCCTGGATGTTTTAAATAGTTTAGTTTTTAGCTGTTCAACAGATAATTTCTTATTTTCTTTGTAGGCAGACATTACTAATAACATCATATGATAATGAGAAGGTGATTTTCTAAAAAAATAATTACTTGAAGTATGAGATTCTCTCATTTGATCTTCCCAAAAATTTAAAAGAGTTTTTTTATCTTTTGGCATTTAATTTATGATTTTACTTTGGACTTAGTAGGATCATAAAAAGGAAATCCAACTACTTTTGCGCTTATTCTTTTTTGGTGACCATCAATTTTTCCAACTTCGACCTCTGTTCCAATTTCTGAATATTGAACATCCATTCTACACAAAGCTATATTTTTATTTAATGTTGAGGATAGACATCCACTTGTAATTACTCCAATTTGAGATCTACCAATATGAACACAGTCACCATGACCTGCAATTTCTTTACCCACTAATTCCAATCCAACAAGTTTTTTTTGAGGGTTATTTTTTCTTTTAATTAATTCTTCTTTACCAATAAAGTCCTCTTCTTTTGTTTTTAGTGGAACAGCAAAACCAATTCCTGCCTCAAAAGGATCTTGTTGACCATCAAACTCATTACCAAATAAAATTAGTCCTGCTTCAATTCTAAGTTTGTCTAAAGCTCCAAATCCTGCAGGAATCAAACCATCTTTTTTTCCTGCTTCCATTAATTTATCCCAGACTTCAGAAGCATGTTTAGGGTGACACCAAATTTCATATCCAAGTTCACCAGTATAACCGGTTCTTGAAACAATCAATGGTATTCCTTGCAACTCTTCTATTCTGCAAATGCTAAATCTAAACCAACCAAGCTCATCTATAGAAGGTTGAGTAGGAGGTGTAAAAATTATCTTTTTTAAAATTTCTCTACTTTTTGGACCTTGTAATGAAACATTACTTATTTGGTCTGTTGAATTTTTTATATTTGCATTGAAATTTTTCTTTTTTGCAATTTCTTTTAACCATTCACCTCCATATTCATCTCCACAAATCCATCTAAAACCAGTCTCACTTAATCTTAAAAGAGTACCGTCGTCAAACATCATTCCATTTTCGTAGCACATTGCAGAATATACAACTTGACCTACTGATAATTTTTTAATGTTTCTTGTAAGTGTATAATTTAATAATTCTTCAGCATCAGGACCAATAATTTCAAATTTTCTTAATGAAGATAAATCAATTAAAACTGCATCATTTCTACAAGCGTTGTACTCATTAACAAGCCCATGTTTTGTGTAATCATTTGGAAGCCAAAAACCTCTAGCATCTATGAAGTTTCTTGTTAGTTTTGAAGTTCTCTCATAAAAACCAGAATTTCTTGTAAGTTTTTTTTCTGAGTCTGTTTTCATCCTGAATGCAAATGATTTAGTAAATTCTTTTTTCTTGTCATATGTTCTAACAAAAATATTAGTTGGATTCCACGAATTACAGGCATCTATATCACTAGGACATGCTGTTGTTCCAATAGTTAAATCTTTTAAGGCTCTAAACATGACATAATCACCTGGACGTGAATATGATTCATCTGAAACAACTGAGTTTAATCCACCTTCAGATGTATTAAAAAATAAATTGATTGCGTGCCACCCTTTTTGTTTTTGTAGACCATACTTTGACATACTTTCTGTAAGATTATCAGAGCAATTTGCATGGCCAAAATAACCAGCATCTTCATAGTACTTTGAAGTACAGGCAAGATTAAAAGTATCATGTTTACCAACGGTATCTCTAATTACTTCTACCAAAGGTTCGTGGTCAGTATCATAAAATTTAGAAAATAATCCTGGTCCTGGAAATGTATTTCCCATGAAAGTTCTTGTTGTTTGCCAATCCAACCCTTTCTCAATTCCTTTTTCTAGTTTCCTTGTGTCAAATGCCACAAAGTCTGAACATTGTCTTCCAGTAGGACTTATTACCTGGATGTAATCACCTTCTTTAACTTCATATGATATACTACTTGCTTTATTTATATTTTCCTCGTGCGATGGTTCAAAGACAGGGTTTGGAATAACATTTAATTCTTTGTCATTAATAATATTTGCTCTTTTAATATAAATAGTTAAATCAGAAGGAGGATCTTGCTTTGTAACATCCATGTCTTGTCCAGGAGCTGCAAATATTGCAAAACATTTATCTTTAGACTTTAAATTAATTTTTTCACCAATTTGGGTATCAACATCAAATAATATCGAGGATTTTGACTCTGAAATATTTAAGTTTAGTTTTTTAAGTTGATAATTAGTTGCTAGAATACTTTCATCCTTTTTACTAAATCATCACCTTCTCCAAAAATATTGTTTAAAATAACAAATGATAAAATGATGATTAATGTAATTATTATTAATCCACCAAACTGTCTAACCTGCTCTGGTAATTCTTTTAATTTGTTAAAATAATTTTCTTGAGACATTATTCTTGTAATTTTCCATTTTTCCAAATTCCTGATTTTTGCTTTCCATCAGCCCAAGTGAATGTTCCTTGACCATTCATAAAGCCGTTGGCCCATTCGCCATCATAAGTAGAACCATCTGGAAACGTTAATAGTCCTTGTCCACTCCATACACTATTTTTAAATTCACCTTTATAGATATATCCATTTGGCCAAGTTTCTACTCCCTGACCTTGTTTCTTGGTTTCAACCCACTCTCCTTCATAAGTAGTTTTATCAGTATAAACCCATTTTCCATATCCGTTTTCACAATTTCCCTCTTTACATCCAGTACTTCGTGCAAAAACCGATGAACTAATAAAAAAAGTTAAAATTAAAAATAAAAAAATATTTTTCATAGGTTTATTTTATACAAAAATTAAATAAAAAAAAATCCCCCCCAACAAAGTTGGGAGAGATTTATAAGTTTTTTATTTTTAACCTTAATGATCGTGTGTAAATTCTTCCCACACTTTCTTATTATCGGCTAACCATTTTTTAGCTGCATCTTCATGAGTCATCTTATCCATATCAACTAAAGCTGCCATTGCTCCAATTTGACTTGTAGAAAATGACATTTTTTTGAATACTTTAGCTGCATTTGGATGAGTTTTTGGAAAATCCTCATGTGCTGCTTTTTTCAGATAACCATCTGGAGAACCACATTTTCCATCTCCACCATCTTCTGGTCTGCAACCAGCAGTGTATGGAGGAAAGTCAATAAATGTAAAACCAGCACCATCTGTAAAGTTTGGTGTCCAATTGAAAATTATTGTTCCTCTTCCTTCTTTTTCAGCAGCTGCTAATTCAGCCCAAAGCGCATCTGCACTTCCAGCAAATTTAACCCACCAAAGGTCACCTAAACCTAAAGCATCAACCCTTTGTGGTATTAAATCACCATGCCAAGTTTGTGGACCTTCTAACATTCTTCCTTTTCCATTTGGAGAGTCAGGTGTTGTAAAGTTTTTAGCACAGTCAGGATTTTTTAAAGCAGTCCAGTCTGGTAGACCAGGGCATAATCCTTTGTCTGTAACCCAGTTTGGGTACCCCATATCTTCAAGTGTTCTTGCTTCATGATCACCCATATCTATTAAACCACCTTTATCTAAAGCAGTTGTGAATGATTTACCAAATGCAGATTCCCACACTTCGTGAGATATAGTTACGTCTCCAATTCTAATTGACTCGTAAACTGCTTGTGAGTCAGCATTTACATATTTAACATTGTTACCCATGCTTTCGAAAATTCCACCAATAACATAAGCCATTACAATTTGACTTGACCAGTTATGAGTTGGGATTACGATGGGTTTTTTGCTATCTGCAGCGTTAGAAATTCCTGCAAAACTTACCACAGAAATTACAAGAGCAGACAATAATGATATTATTTTTTTCATTTTTTTCCCCTCGATTATTAATATTAATTTCAAAGTATGTTCCGATTTAAAGGTATAGTCAACTCGTTTTCAGTATAATATGGTCACAATAAAAATAATTATAAAGCATTGATCATGTTAGGAATTAGTAAAGAAATAAAATATCCAGGACTTAATATTTTACCACCAGGAGTTGAAAGGCATGTTGTAAATGGAAGTGGTCTTACTGCTTTTCATATTTTCCCTGATGATGAGATAGAGATTATTAATAATGAAGGATGAAAATAGAAGAAGAAAGAATTGCAGAAGAAAGAAAATTAAATGAATTAATATCAAGTCTGCCATCTGGAATTTTAGTTGCTTTTGATGGAACTGATCATCATAGACTATCCGTCGATGTTTACGAGAAAGTCTGTAAGGCAACAAAACTTATTCCTCAAAGAGCAATAATGGGGGCTAATTTTCTTAACTTTAGAGCGCATGAAATTTATACAATAAATGGCAACAAAATTGATGAAACATTTGTTGAATGGGATGAAGAAAAAAATAAATGTTTTGCAGGTTTCACAGTTAGTGGAAACAATGTTGGAGTAGATGAACAAATTAAAGTAAGTGGGGAGGCGTTAAGTTTTTTAAGTACTGGTATTGATACTAGAATTTATTATATCAAAAATTTTTAATTAAGGAGAGACGAGTATTATATACATATTAATTCATCTAAATTTCGTATAACTTAATAATAATTTATGTCTGATACAGTTATTAAATGTGAATCTGTTTACAAAATTTTCGGAGAAAATGCCAAAAAAATGCTCCAAGAAGCAAATGGAAATGTAGATGCAAAAACTTTTCAAGAAAATGGATGTATAGTCGGAGTTAACAATGCTTCTTTTGAAGTAGCAAAAGGAGAAATGTTGGTTGTGATGGGTTTATCTGGATCAGGTAAATCAACATTACTTAGATGTATTTCAAGATTAACAGATGCAACAGGTGGAAAAATTTTTATAGAAGGTCAAGATTTATTGGAGCTAAACAACAAAGAACTTATTGATCTTAGAAGAAATAAAATGGGAATGGTTTTTCAAAGCTTTGCGTTGTTGCCGCACAAAACTGTAGTTGAAAATATAGCATTTCCATTACAGATTAAGGGAATTAATACTGATGAGAGCATTAGTAAGGCAATGGATATGGTTAAGTTGGTTGGATTAGACGGAAGGGAAAATTATTTTCCAAGAGAACTTTCAGGTGGACAACAGCAGAGAGTAGGTATTGCAAGATCCTTAGCTGTAGAGCCGGATATTTGGTTTTTAGATGAGCCTTTTTCAGCATTAGATCCTTTGATCCGAAAAGAAATGCAGGATGAGTTTTTAAGACTTCAAGATAAATTGCAAAAAACTATAATGTTCATCACTCATGATTTTGACGAAGCTTTAAAGCTAGCTGATCGAATAGCAATTATGAAGGATGGCATAATTGAACAATTAGATACACCTGCTAAAATAGTTTTAAATCCTGCAACTGAATATGTGAGGAAATTTACTGAAGAAGTACCAAGGGAAAAAGTTTTGTTAATTGAAGATGTAATGGATCAATCTACAAGTGATAATTTAGGAGATTTAAGAGTTTCAAAAGATGAGATTATTGAAAATGTTGCTGAAAAAATTCTAACTCAAGAAAAAACTGTAGGAGTTATTGATAGTAATAATAAAATTATAGGCTCTATTAATCCTACAAAGATAATTAATACAGTTTTTGGTGGAAGGAAAAATGGAAATTAAATTATGGAATTTTTAAAAAAAAATCCAAAAATATTTCAGTGGTTGTTTTTATTAATTGTTTTTTTTGCATTATGTTTTGCAATCGAAGTTCCTGAAACATATAAATTTATAAGAGGTCAGGCAGAGTTTGTTAAAGACCCCAATCAAAGTACCTTTGTTTTCGCTGGCAAGGAGGTAAGGTATTATGCTTTTGATGTCTTTTGGAGATTACCTCCGTTACTTGGATGGTTACCTATATGGATAAATGACTCATTATTTTTCCTAATGAACGACTGGATGCCGATGGAGTTTTGGAATGAAGATACACAAGAATTTAAAACAAGACCGCTTCTCTTGCAGATAAGTAGAAATTTAACTGCATTTATGACCTTTATAATTGAGTTAATTAGAGAGATTTTATTAGGTGGATTAGAAACTATTGTTGCATTTACAAGTTGGGATTTTATTGATGCTAATCCATGGGCGGAATTACCAGGTTTACCATGGACTATTGTTGCTGCTGGAGCAACAATATTATCTTATAAATTGAGTGGTAAAGGTTTAGCCATTTTCGCTGGATTAACAATGGTTTACATTTCTATTTTTGGTCAGTGGAAACCATCTATGCAAACTTTATCGTTTATTTTAGTTGCTGCGCCATTGTCTTTTATATTTGGATTAGGTCTAGGTATATCTGCATTTAAAAGTAAACGAGTGGAAAAAGCTCTTTATCCAATTCTCTTAGTTATGCAAACCATGCCACAATATGCAGTTCTTGTTCCTGCGCTAGTTTTATTTGGAGTAGGTGATCATGCAGCAGTAATTATAACCATGATAGTCGCCATTCCACCAATGATATTATTAACTTTATTAGGATTAAGAGCCATACCACCTGAAGTAATTGAAGCTGGCAAAATGAGTGGATGTAACAATTGGCAATTAATGTTCAAAGTGTTAATTCCTACGGCTAGAAGAGATATACTAATCGGTGTTAATCAGGTGATAATGGTTTGTTTTTCAATGGCGGTTATCTCAGCATTTATTGGAGCAAAAGGTTTAGGCTTCAATTTATTATTAGCTCTTAATCAGCTTAATATTGGATTAGCTTTAGAAGCGGGTTTGTGTATTAGTCTTATCGCAATATTATTAGATAAAATGTCCTTAGCCTGGGCAAATAAACAAAATGACTATTTTGGCAATCTTACGTTTTTCGAAAGAAATAAAAATGCTATATTTTTTGCAGGAGCGTTTGTTGTAGGAATTATACTCGCATATATTGGAACTTTTTTGTTCAAAGGTACATTTAATTATTTATTTGAAATTCCTCATAACAAAGGAATATCAACTGCAGATTTTTGGAATAAAGGTGTTGACTGGATCTTCGAAACATTCTTCGTATATATAAAAGCATTTAACACATGGTTAATTCAAGAGGTTTTACAGCCCATGCGAGCACTTTATTTAAGGATGCCTGCTGTTGCTACAATTGTTTTAGTAGTTGGGGCTGGTTACTTAATTGGTGGAATTAGATCAGCATTAGTAGTGTGCGGGTTAACTTTATTTATAGCTCTTAGTCCATGGTGGGACAGAGCATTGGTTACAACATACATGGCAACTTTTGGAGTTGTAATTTCGTGTTTAATTGGTTTTACAGTTGGAACCTTATGTTTTCAAAGCAAAAGTGCAGCAAAATTTATGTTAGGAGTTTGTGATATATTTCAAACCTTTCCATCTTTTGTATATTTAATTCCGGTAATGATGTTATTTGGAATAACAGACACATCAGTTTTAATTGCTGTGATTGTTTACGCAACAATTCCTGCAACTAGATATACAATTGAAGGCCTTAGAAGTGTTCCAGTAGGGTTACATGAAGCTGCAACGATGTCTGGTGTAAATAAGTTTCAACGATTAACAAAAATTGAATTCCCATTAGCTTTTCCTCACATGATGCTTGGTTTAAATCAAACAATAGTTTTTGCTCTATTCATGGTAATTATAGGAGCCTTCATTGGGACAGAAGATCTAGGTCAATACATTTTAAAAGCTTTATCTGATAAAAATGGTGCAGGTATAGGTCTGACATTAGGTATTTGTGTAGCATTTATAGGGTTAATTTTTGATAATTTGATAAGAACTTGGGTTAGTAAGAGAAAGAAACATTTAGGAATAGCCTAATCTTTATTATGAAAAAAATTTTGATTATAGGATCAGGAGCAATGGGAGCTGCTTTTTCTATTCCTTTAATAGAAAATAGACATCATGTAACACTTTCTGAGCCACATAATATTAAATTAATTAGTAAATTAAATCTTAAAAAAAAGTTTCATCCATCTTTAAAAATTAATTTACCAAAAAAAATAAAAACAAAAAAATTTGTTCCTGAAATGTTAAATTTAAAGTGGGATCTTATAGTTGTAGCTGTAAGTTCCGTTGGAATAGAAATAATTAGTAAATATTTAGCACACCTTAAAAGTAAAACTCCTATTTTGGTTCTTACTAAAGGACTAAAGTTAGATAAAACAAAAAGAATTATTACTATGTCTGAACAGCTTAATAAAAATAATAACAAACTAAATATTTCTGTCTTAAAAGGCCCGTGTTTAGCAAAAGAGCTTGCTCGAAAGATAAAGAGTTATACTGTTATTGGGAATAAAAATATTAAGGTAGCAAAAGATATTGGGAAGATAATATCCACTAAGTATTATAAGACAGAACATACAACTGATGTCAGAGGTGTAGAGTTTTCTTCAGCTATTAAAAATATATATTCTATGATAATTGGATCAGGACAAGGTGAGAACACATCCTCAGCTTTATTTAGGAAATCAATTGATGAAATGGATTATTTAATTAAATATTTTAAGGGAAAAAAAGAAACTGTTTATGGGCTTGCTGGTGTAGGTGATCTGTACGTAAGTGCTGTTGGTGGCAGAAATAGTAAAATGGGTGATTATCTTGGTAAAGGTTTTACTTTTAAATCTGCCAAGAAAAAATTTATGAAAGATGATACTGTTGAAGGTGCCGATCTTGCTTTCGAAATTGCTCCGTACATTTTAAAGAAAATTAATCGTAAAAAAATACCCTTAATGATTGCATTATTAAATGCAATCACAAAAAATAAAAAATTAAAAATAAAATATTAAATTTTATTTATTTAGAAAAGTTTTCATAGAATCGTCCATTGCTTTTTCCCAAGGCGTATGATGGATTGGAGCAATGGAACCAGTCACAGGTGAAGAAAAGGATTTATTTCTATAAGTTAGAATATCTTCAACTTTATGATGTTCCCACTCTTTGAAATGTTTTCTAATTAATTCAAAATCTATATTAGGATAATCTGACATTTCATGAAGTTCTTTAGTATATTCTGTTTGAAAATCTATCATTTGATCTGGATTTTCTAATTTTTCTTCCATATCAACCCACTTGTTAATGTCCTTTTCTATTTCATCATTACTAGGCATTTTAATCTTACCCATAATAACGTCTCTTGCATACCAAGCTTGGCAATCAAACATATTAAAAGTATGAAATTGATCCTGCATTCCTAAATATAAAATTTTATGATTATCTTGCCATACTACCCCCTTGTATAATTTTGGTGGGTATAATCTATTATGAGTTTTTAATTTTAAACTTTCATCTAAAAATGGAAAATGATGTAGATAACCAGTGCATAAAATTATGACATCTGCCTCTTGTTTTGTTCCATCTTTGAATATTGCATTTTTACCATGAAGTTTATCTAAGTAATGAACTTCTTTCATACCTTTGGGCCATTTAAATCCCATTGGATTGTGTCTATAGCCAATAGTAACACTTTTAGCTCCATATTTATTACACTGAAGCGCAACATCTTCTGCAGAATAGCTACTACCAAGAACAATTACATTTTTACCTCTGAATTCTTCAGCATCTCTAAAGTCGTGAGAATGCATAATTCTTCCAGGAAAGGAATTCATTCCCTCATATTCTGGGATAAAAGGAACAGAAAAATGACCAGTCGAAATAACCAAATAATCAAAATTTTCAGTTAAAATTTTATTATTAGCTTTATCTTGATAGCTAATTTCAAACTTGTCATTTTTGAATGAGGTATTTGTAACTCGAGTATTAAATTTAATTTTATGTTTTAAATTACCTTTGCTTACTCGTCCAACTATATAGTCATATAGAACTTCTCTAGGAGGAAAAGATGGTATTGGTTTGCCAAAGTGGTCATCAAAAGAATAATCAGCAAACTCCAAACATTCTTTAGGACCGTTTGACCATAAATATCTGTACATGCTGTTTGGTACTGGATCTCCATATTGGTCAGAACCTGTTCTCCAGCTATAATTCCAAAGGCCACCCCAGTTATCTTGTTTTTCGAAACAAACTATTTCAGGTATTTTTTCACTTTTATTTTCCAAATGTTCAAATGCTCTTAACATCGAAAGACCACATGGACCCGCACCTATAATTGCTACTTTAGACATCTAAATTTTCCTATCATTAATAATTCTATAAATATATCTTACTTACAAAAAAAAGAAAAATAAAATTTTTATTTACTATGAAACATAATTGGAATTACCCAACTTTGATGTGGGTAGGCAAAAATAGGATCAATGATTTAGTTGATGCCTGCCAAGATCTAAAAATATCAAATCCATTATTCATTACTGATAAAGATTTAATTAATCTTGATATGATTAAACGTATATTACAGAATTTAAAAAAAAAATTTAATAATTTAGAAATTTTTTCAAACTTTTCAGGAAATCCAATAGGTCAAAATGTAGATGAAGGTGTAAAAGTCTATAACAAATCTAATTGCGACGGTGTAATAGCAATTGGTGGTGGAAGTGCACTTGATGTTGGTAAGGCAGTAGCATTTATGTGCGGTCAAGATAGGCCAATTTGGGATTTTGAGGATATTGGAGACTATTGGAAAAGAGCTGAAAGCTCTAAAATTCCAAGTATTATAGCAATACCTACAACTGCTGGAACAGGCTCTGAAACTGGACGGGCTTCAGCAATTATAAATAAAGATACAGCTGTTAAAAAAATTATTTTTCATCCAAAGATGTTGCCATCAATTGTTATTTTAGATCCAGTTTTAACTCTAGATCTTTCCCCTAGATTAACTGCAGCTACTGGCATGGATGCACTAGCACATAATCTTGAGGCATTTTGTGCACCAGGTTTTCATCCAATGGCAAATGGTATTGCAATTGAAGGTATTAAATTAATTAAAAAATATTTAATTACTGCTTATAAAGATGGAAAAAACATTGAAGCAAGAATGAGTTTACTCTCGGCTTCATCGATGGGTGCAACTGCATTCCAAAAAGGTCTTGGTGCTATTCATTCTTTAAGTCATCCAGTTAACTCAAAGTTTAACATTCATCATGGTTTATCAAATGCAATATTTATGCCATATGTATTGTCATTTAATAAAAGTGAAATAGAAAACAAGATATTAGAAATTTGTGATTATTTAAATGTAAATAAAAGTTTTGATAGTTTTTTAGAATGGATTTTAGACTTAAGAAAAGATTTAAATATACCTCATAAATTATCAGATGTGATGGACTGTAATAATATTAATCTTGATGAACTTTCTTTAATGGCTTTTGAAGATCCATCTACTGGAGGAAACCCAAAAAAAATTAATCAAAAGGATTTGAAAGAAATGTATGAAAAAAGCATTTCTGGAAATTTGTTTTAATGAAAAAAATATTAATTGTTGAAGGAAATTTGAGAGAAGAAAATCAACATTTTTCATCTGCAGGTATTCAAACACATACTGAAAGTTTGAGGGATAGTCTTAGTTTTTTCACAAAAGATTTAACTACAGATGTTGTTAATCCTTCATCAGATGAAAATATATTTAAAAATATAGACGATCTGAACAGTTACGATGGACTTATTTGGGGTGGTAGTAGCTTAAATATTTATAACGACACTCCTGAAATTAGAAGACAGATTCAGTTTATGAAAGAATGTCAAAAAAAAATTAAAAAAATCTTAGCAATATGTTGGGGTATGCAAGTAGCTGTCACAGCTGCAGGAGGCGAGGTCAAAAAAGGCACTAAAGGTTCACATAAAGGAATTGCAGTTGATATTGAAATAAATGAAAGGGGATTAGACCATCCACTTTACAAAAATAAAAAAAAAAAATTTAATACACCTGCTTTTAATTTTGATGAAGTAGTTACCATGCCACAAAATTCAGTATTATTAGCTTCAAATCCAATTAATAAAGTTCAAGGTTTAAACTTTAAAGTAAATGATTGTGATATCTGGGGGCTTCAATATCATCCAGAAATTACTTATAACAAAATGATTAACATTATTGTTTTTAGAAAAGAGAAGCTATTAAAAAAAGAAGCTTTTAGTGACGAGAAGGAAATTAACAGTCACATACAACATATTGAAAGTGAAAATAAGAAGCTTGATAAAATTTCTAGGATGAGGGAATTAGAAAATTGGTTAAATTACCTTAATTTAGAATAATCCTTCGATATCACCCTTATCATTTAGTTTTATAGAGTCTGCTGCAGGGACACGAGGTAGTCCCGGCATAGTCATAATTGCTCCACAAACAACAACAATAAATTCAGCACCTGATGAAAGTCTTATTTCTCTTAAAGGCAAAACATGACCTGTTGGTGCACCTTTAAGATTTGGATCAGTTGAAAAACTGTATTGTGTTTTTGCTACACAAATTGGCAATTCTCCATAGCCTGCCTCCTCAAAACCTTTTAATTGATCTCTTATTTTTGTATCAGCAATCACTTCATCGGCTCTATAAATTTCTTTTGCAATTGTCTCAATCTTTTTAAACAGAGGTGTTTTACTTTCATAAAGAAAATTAAACCTGGCATCTTTTTTTTCGCACAAATCAGCAACGTGTGATGCTAATTCTTTTGTTCCTTCACCACCATTTGCCCAGTGAGTGCATAAACTTGCTTTAACACCTAAGTTTTCACAAAAATCAATTAAAGCTTTAACTTCACTGTCTGTATCTTTAATAAAATGATTAACCGCAATCGCAACAGGTAATCCAAATTTTTTTACGTTTTCTATGTGTCTTTCAAGATTCACTAGACCTTTTTTTAAAGCATCAACATTTTCATTTTTTAAGTCATCCTTTGCAACACCACCGTGCATTTTTAAAGCTCTAATTGTTGCTACGATGACAACACAACTCGGTTTCAAATTAGATTTTCTGCACTTAATATCTAAAAACTTTTCTGCCCCAAGGTCTGCACCAAAACCTGCTTCTGTTACAACATAGTCTGCAAGTTTTAATCCAGTTTTAGTTGCTATGACGGAGTTACATCCATGTGCAATATTTGCAAAAGGACCACCATGAATAATTGCAGGATTATTTTCTAATGTTTGAGTTACGTTTGGTCTGATCGCATCTTTTAATAATACAGTCATTGGACCATGTGCTTTCAAGTCTTTCGCGTAAACTGGTTTTTTATCTCTTGTATAAGCAATTGTAATATTGCCAATTCTTTTTTCTAAATCTTTCAAATCATTTGATAAGCAGAAAATCGCCATGATTTCCGAAGCAACGGTAATATCAAATCCGTCTTCCCTAGGAAAACCATTTGCTACTCCTCCTAAATTTATATTTATTGATCTTAATGAACGGTCATTCATATCCATAACTCTTTTCCAAACAATCCGTCTTACATCTATATCTAATTTGTTACCCCAATAGATATGATTGTCGATTAATGCTGATAATAAATTATGAGCTGATGTAATTGCATGAAAATCTCCAGTAAAATGTAAATTAATTTGCTCCATGGGAACAACTTGAGCATAACCTCCTCCAGCAGCACCACCCTTCATCCCAAATGAAGGTCCAAGACTTGGTTCTCTTAAACAGACTATAGATTTTTTTCCAATTTTATTTAATCCATCATTTAAACCAACTGAAGTAGTGGTTTTTCCTTCACCAGCAGGTGTAGGTGTAATTGCAGTGACTAAAATTAGTTTCCCTTCTGGTTTATCTTTTAATGTGTCTAAATACTCCAGATTAATTTTTGCAATGTGTCGTCCCATTGGACTGAAAGCAGTACTCTCATCTGGAACATTTATCTTTGCTAATACCTCATTTATAGGCTGCATTTTTGATTCTCGTGCTATTTGGATATCTGATTTAACATCACTCATTATTAATCCTATAAATAATATGTTATCGTTGCAGACTTCTTATCCTTTTTTGTCATATTTGGAAACTTCTAAAAAATATATATAAAAAAAATAAGAACTATTTATATTCTTTGTTATAAAATTAATGAATGCAAAAATACTCCATATTTAATTTAGTTAAAAACGCATTTTCTAATCATGAAAACTGGGATTTAGCTTGGAAGGATCCAGCCCCAAAAGAGGAATATGATGTAGTTATTATTGGTGGTGGAGGCCATGGACTTGCCACTGCATATTATCTTGCAAAAGAACATAATATTACAAAAGTTGCAATTATTGAAAAAGGTTGGATAGGTGGCGGAAACGTTGGAAGAAATACAACGATAATTAGATCAAACTATATGCATGATGAGAACGCACTTTTCAGTGAGTTTGGAATGAATCTGTGGAGAAAAATGAGCCAGGATTTAAATTATAATGTGATGTTCTCACCAAGAGGAATTATTAATCTTGCACATTCTGATGCACAAATGAATGCTTACGCAAGAAGAGGAAATTCGATGAGATTAAATGGAATTGATGCTGTTTTGTTAAACCGTGAACAAGTGAAAGAAATAATTCCAATGGCTGACTTTTCAGAAAATGTGAGGTTTCCAATTTTTGGAGGATTAATGCAGCCAAGTGCAGGAACAGCAAGACATGATGCAGTTGCTTGGGGATATGCACGTCAAGCAGACTCTATGGGCGTTGATATAATTCAAAATTGTGAAGTAACAGGTTTTGACGTTACAGCAGGTAAAATTAACGGCATAAGAACATCTCGGGGAAATATAAAAACTAAAAAAGTTGGATTATGTGTTGCTGGAAGTACAAATATTTTAGCTGAAAAGTTAAATATGACTTTACCAATAGAAACTCATCTTCTTCAAGCATGCGTATCAGAGCCAGTTAAACCAATTTTAGATAGAGTTGTAACTTTTGGTGCAGGTCACTTTTACATAAGCCAATCTGACAAAGGAGAAATGGTAATGGGTGGAGACCTTGATGGATATAATAGTTATGCTCAAAGAGGAAATTTACCAACTCTTCAACATGTTTTAACAGAGGGAATTGCGATGATGCCTTTTTTGAGCAAATTGAAAATGCTTAGAACTTGGGGTGGTATAATGGACATGTCAATGGATGGTTCACCTATTATAGATAAAACACATATTGATGGTTTATATTTAAACTGCGGTTGGTGTTATGGTGGTTTTAAAGCAACACCAGCTTCAGGTTGGACATTCGCTCATACAATCGCTCAAGACAGAGTTCACGAACTGAATGCTGGATTTAGTCTAAATCGATTTAGTACCGGCCATTTAATTGATGAAAAAGGACTTGGTACGAAGACTTGGATATCTTAAATGCTTCATATTAAATGTCCGTATTGTGGGATGAGATCACAAAATGAATTTTCTTATGGTGGGGATGCGAGCGTAAAAAGACCTGAGCTTAATAAAGAAATCTCCGATGAAGAGTGGGATAATTTTGTTTATAATCGAAAAAGTTTAAGAGGTAAGCACTTAGAGTTGTGGCAGCATCTATCTGGATGTAGACAATGGATTAAGGTGGAAAGAGACACTACTACTCACGAAATATTTAATACATATAAAGCTGATGAGGAAATTTCTTAATGAATCAAAAATTTAGATTAGAAAATGGTGGACTAATTAATAGAGATAAAAAATTATCATTTAAATTTAATGGCAAAACATACTATGGTTACGAGGGAGATACTTTAGCATCTGCTTTAATTGCTAATGGAGTACATTTAGTAGGTAGAAGCTTTAAATATCATAGACCAAGAGGGTTTTTTGGAGCTGGGGTAGATGAGCCCTACGCAATCGTCCAGCTTTATAGAAATAATGAAACCGAGCCAAATATTAAAGCTACGGAGCAAGAGCTTTTTGAAGGACTAGAAGCTAAAAGTGTAAATTGTTGGCCAAGTGTAAACTTCGATATTGGTGCAATTAATAACTTTTTAAAAATTTTTCTACCAGCAGGATTTTATTATAAGACTTTCATGTGGCCTAAAAGTTTTTGGTATCGAGTTTATGAACCTTTTATTAGAAAAGCTGCAGGCTTAGGTGTTGCTTCTACAAAACATGATAAAGAGAGATATGAACATAAATATGAATATTGTGACTTATTAATTGCTGGTTCTGGTCCATCTGGTTTAGCAAGTGCTTATGCAGCTGCAAAAAATGGTGCAAGAGTAATTCTAGCTGAAGATAAACCAAGATTTGGAGGATCTCTGTTAACTAGTGATGTAAATATTGGAAATCAATCAGGTGAGGATTGGGCAAAAAGTATTATTTCTGAATTAAAAGAAATGCCAAATGTGGTTGTTAAAAATAGATCTCAAGTTTTTGGTTACTATGATCATAATATGTTAGTTATGTCAGAAAAAGTTAGCGATCATCTACCAAAAACAAAAAAACATCATCCAAAACAAAGACTTTGGTATATTAGGGCAAAAGAAGTTTTAATTTCTTCAGGATCAATTGAAAGACCAATAGTTTTTGGGAATAATGATACTCCTGGCGTGATGTTGTCCTCAGCAGCAAAAGAATATTTAAAAGTATATGGAGTCTTAGTTGGTAAAAATCCTTTAGTTTTTACAAATAATGACAGTGGATATGAGACAGCAATTGAATTTAAAAAAAATGGAATTAATCCAATTATTTTAGACTCTAGAGTTAATCCACAATCAGAAATAATTGATGAAGCAATTAATCTTGGTATTAAAATAAATTTTTCATATGTTGTTGTTGCTGCACATGGATATAAAAAAGTAAGTTCAGCAGATATAGCAAAAATTTCAGATGATAAAAAGCAACTTGGTACAATTGAAAATATTAAGTGCGATTGTATTTGTGTTTCAGGTTTTTGGACGCCAACTATTCATTTAGCTTCACAATCAGGAAATAAAACTAAATTTAAGGAAGAAATTGACGCCTTCGTGCCTGGGACATCTAAGCAGAATGAAACAACTTTAGGTGCAGCTAATGGTATTTTTACATTAGAAGAAACGTTAAAAGACTCCTTTATAGCTGGCCAAGATTTGTCAAAAAAGATTACAAACAAAGATAATAAAATTTCGTTTCCTAATGTTGTTGAGAAAAAATCTTCTCAACATGACAAGTTTTGGTGTGTACCTTTGCCTAAAGGAAAAAGTTATAAGAGATTTTTAGATTTTCAAAATGATGTTGCTGTTTCAGATATCGAAATAGCTTTAAAAGAAGGATATCGATCAATAGAGCATGTTAAAAGATACACAACCCTAGGAATGGCAACAGATCAAGGTAAAACAAGCAATTTGAATGGACTACAATTAGTCTCTGATATTGAAAATAAAGTTGTACCTGCAGTAGGTCATACAACTTTTAGACCTCCATACACTCCAATATCTATTGGAGCAATTGTAGGAAGAGAAGTTGGAAAACATTCTAAACCTACTCGTAAATCTCCTATGCATTCATGGCATGAAAAAAATAACGCTGTATTTGTTGATGCAGGAGTTTGGTTAAGACCAAGATATTACAAACAAGGTAATGAAACTCTTTTTGAAGCTTCAAAGCGAGAAGCTAAAAATGTTAGAACGAATGTTGGTGTTTGCGATGTTACCACGTTAGGAAAAATTGATATCAAAGGTCCTGATGCAGCAGAACTACTAAATAGAGTTTATACAAATGCTTGGTTAAAGTTGCCAGTTGGTAAAGCAAGATATGGAGTGATGCTTAGAGAGGATGGAATAGTTATGGATGATGGAACAACAACTAGGATTTCTGAAAATCATTATCATATGACAACAACTACTGCTCAAGCCGCTAATGTACTTTCACATCTAGAATATTATCTACAACTTGTTTGGCCTGAATTAAATGTAAATGTGGTTTCTACTACTGAGCAATGGGCTGGTGCAGCAATTGCAGGACCAAAATCAAGAAAATTATTAGAAAAATTATTTCCTAAAAACGATGTTTCGAACGAAGGATTACCTTTCATGGGTTACATGGAATCTGATTTGTTTGGAGTTAAAGCTAGAATTTTTAGAATCTCATTTTCAGGTGAATTAGCTTACGAGGTAAATGTAGAGTCTAACAATGGACAATTTATGTGGGAAAAAATTATTGAACTAGGTCAAGAGTTTCAAGTTCAGCCTTATGGAACAGAAGCGTTATCAACTTTGAGAATTGAAATGGGACATGTGGCAGGATCAGAACTTGATGGAAGAACAATTTCTTATGACACTTCATTGGAGGGATTAATTAGCAAAAAGAAAGATTTTATTGGTAAAAGGTCATTAAATAGAGAAGCTTTTACCTCAAGCGACAGACAAAAGATTGTTGGAGTTATCCCTTTAGATAAAAAAACAAGTATACCAGAGGGTTCTCATTTAGTAAAAGACGCTCAGGCTCCTTTACCAAATAAAAAATTAGGACATATATCCGCTTCATGCTGGAGTGTAGAGCATGATAATCCATTTTCTCTTGCAATTTTGAAGGATGGAAAAAATATGATTGGAGAAAAATTATTTGTTATGTCTCCACTGAAAAATAAAGTAATTCCAGTTGAAATAGTTTCATCACATTATGTGGATCCAAAAGGAGAAAGAGTTAGATCATGAGTTCAATATCAGCTTTAGAAAATATTCACCAAAAAGGACAATTTGGTGATTGTGAAGGAAAAAAAGAAAAAAATTTAATTAAAATTTCAGAAATAAAAAACTTTTATATTACTCAGATTGTTCAACATAAAAATTCGAATGTTGTATGCGAAGAAATTAAAATAGATAATTTAAATCTAATTTCAAAACCATTATCGGTAGAAAATAATGAAAATACTCGAATTCTTTGGAATGGACCAAAAAATTGGCTGGTTATTACAACCCAAAAAGAAGTTTTTTTTGAAATTAATAAAAAATTTGAAGAGGGAGATTTTGCGGTCACAGATATTTCTCATTCAAAATCAATTATTGAGCTAGAAGGGGACAATGCTAAAGAAGTTTTAAAAAAAGGATGCCCTTTTAACTTTAATGAATTAAATAAAAATAATTGTCTGAATTCTACATTTAACGGAATGTCAATAATTGTTGACATGATAAATGATGAACCAGATACATTTAGAATTTTTGCCCTAAGAAGTTTTGGAGAGTCACTATATCATTCAATAACAGACTCATCATTAGAATTTGGCTATATAGGAAAATAATTTAATCTCTTGTAGCTATATAAACACCAATTGTTGCAATTAAAAAGCCTAGAAGATCTAAATTACTTAGGCTTTCGTTTAAAAAAATCCAAGCCATTAATGCAGAAGTAGGAGGAATTAAAAAAAAAATAGAAACCGTTTTACTTGCAGAATTTCTTTTAACTAAAAGCATTAAAATTGTAAAAGCTCCAAACGAAACTAAAAAAATCTGATGACTCATTGCAATTAAAAAAGTGGTTGAAAAACTTATGTAAGGTTTTGCAAAAAGAATAATTATCACAATATGAAAAACAACCCCCCCCAAAGCTTGATTCATATTACTGACTGATAAAGGCAAGTTATTACTTAATTTTTTTTGCCACAAAGTAGAAAATGTAATTGCTAGTAACGCGATTATAGTCGCGATTAATCCTGCTGTTGGTATTTTAGAGCCTAAATCAAAACCTAATACAAGTCCTGCACCAGCAAATCCCAATAAAACACCTACCCATTGTTTTGGTGATACTTTCTCATTTAAAATTGGTCCACTCAATGCATTTGTGAGAACTGGTTGAAGTGTTACAATTAAAGCCGCAATTGCTGTGGGCATACCAATTGAAATTGAGTAAAAGACACCACCAAGATAAAAACCATGAAATAATACACCACTAAAAAAAGACTCAAAAAAGTTTCTTTTACTTACTAGAATTTTTTGTTTTGAATAAATAGAAAATAAAAAAAAACCTAAAGCAACTAAAGTAAATCTAAAAGCTAGAGCAGCAAATGGATCACTGTTGTCTATAATAGGCTTGGTTGTTATGAAAGCAGAGGACCATAGAATTATAAATATGAAAGGGAATATTTTAATCATCATGTTTAATAAACAAATAAATTAAATAAAATCAAATAAATCAGCACCTATAATGAACAAATTAGATATAGAAACGAATTACCAAATCACTTAATGTTCAACTATGAAATTTAGATTATTAAGAATTTTAACAGTTATAACGTCTTTTTTCTTTTTGACGGGTTTTGTTCCAATTTTTTCATTTATTGGTCCAGGCTTAACAGCTCTTACCTCAGGTAACGTTTATAAAGCTAGTGCACAATTCATAATTAATCAACGTATAGAAAAAGAGACTGGTAAAAATTCTTTAACTTTAATTAAAGAGACATTAGTCGATGAAAAAGATAAAAAAATTAAAGTTAATTCTTTTGATGAAGACCTAAGACAATTAGTGGAAACAAGAATTAAAATGACTAGACAAAAACTGAATAATCATAATTTACAAAAATTACTTAAAAAACGAATTAAGGTCACTAGATCAATACTTGATTTAAATAATACTAATCAATAATATTTAGATATATCAAATCTTCTTGATCAGCTTCTTTGCACCACATCTCATAGCTTTCACAAACTCTCCACAAGTGATCAAAAGCTCTCTGTGAAATTTCTAGCGGAAAATGACTCTTAGTATAATAAAGCTTTGGTATTTTCATTAAAAATCTTACCATAGAATCTTTTTGAAGCTCTAAAAGTCTTAACGTTTCTTCATTAATTTTTTTTTTAGTTATGTTGTCAATAAATTTATTATTCTTAAGTTCTAAGAACCATTTATCATGAAATTCTCCAGAACTTAAAATGTCATATTCCTTAGTAGTCATGAAAATTTCAAAAGCTTGTATATTATTTATTTCGAGATTTTGTTTTTTTATTTTTATTATATTAGAATAAACAAATTCAGCAGCTCTTAACACGTAGGGCTTTTCAGACTTTTTAGACATAAACTAATTTTTATGCTTAACCATAGCTGAATGAGCCAAAATTAAGTTAGGATCTAAAAATACTTTTGAGGATTTTACATTTTCAAATGATTTGAATGCAAAAATAGCAATTGGGAGTTCTGTACAGCCTAAAATAATTTTTTTACACCTCATTTTAATTAACGAATCAATTGCAGGTTTAATTGCTTTTGCAGCAGCTTTCACATTTCCCATTTTAACTAATTTAATAGCTTTATTAACTGACAATTTTTGTATTTGTTGAGATGGCTCTATCATTTGATAGTGTTTGTCAAAAAATTTTTTATAAACCCCAGTTTTAAGGGTACCCTCAGTGGCTAGTAGACCAACTTTAGAATTTTTTTTGCATTTTTTTTTTGTAAATTTGAAAACTTCTTTAGGCATATTAATTATTGGAATGTTAATTTTTTTTTTCAAATCATCGTACCAATAATGAGCAGTGTTACAGGGGATAACAATAAATTTACATTTATTTTTCTCAAGTAATTTACAACCTTTAAGTAAACTTTTTAAAACTCTTTCGTACTTTATTTTGCTTTTCTTGTTTGTAGATCTGTTAGAAAGATTTTTTGTTTGAGATCCAATTGACTCAGGTCTACCAGGAATATTAGATTTGTTGTAGAGTATAAATAAGGGATATTCTTGATCAATTTTTCCTCTATTCAGAACTGCAAGCTTGTTACAAAAATCAAGTCCTGCTTGAGTTCCCATTCCACCTAAGATTCCAATCATTATCTTTGATTAATTTATAAATTTTGATTTTAATTTTTTATAATTAATAATTGTGTTTAAAAATTGATTTTCATTATTCGGTATTGGCTGAAATATATAAAATAGAAAAACTAAATTAATATTTTCAGCCAATAGGAAGTGTGAAATTATGCAGTTTTTAAGTTAACTGCTGAAGGACCTTTAGGACCATCTTCAACATCGAAAGTCAAAGCTTGACCCTCATCTAAACCGTTCATACCAGCATCTCTTACTGCTGAAACATGTACAAACACATCTTTTTCTTTATCTTCTCTTTCAATAAAACCAAAACCTTTGGTTGGATTGAACCATTTTACTTTTCCTTGTAGACTCATATTTATCTTCTTACTTTTTGTTATATTAATTTATTACTTATAATTAAGTAATCTTCGCTTTGTTTAGATTTTGAAGGGTTTTGTCAACAAAATATATTATAAATTAAAAATATTTTTTAATTTGTGTCAATAATTTTGGTTAAATATACAGAATTTACATCTGCTTTATAGTGTGCAAAAGGTTGACATTCCTCAAATTCACATTTTTTAAAAAGTTTTCTTGCTGGTAAAAAAAAATCCCCAGCACCAGTCTCAATACTTATTTTTTTTATCTTTAGTTTCTTGGCTTCATTAATTAAATGATTAATTACATTAATCCCATACCCTTTATTTCTAAAATTATCATGAATTCTTATAGATTTGAATTCTCCATGACCTTCATCCAGAAATTTAAGAGCACCGCAGCCTATTAAATTTTCATCTTGCCACAAGCTCCAAAATTGAATCGATGATACTTTAAGACCAGGAATATCTAAAACATGAGCGCTACCTTCTGGAGATGCTGCTCTAAGTTCAACAAAGTGTTTACTAAGAAGTTCATGAACTTTAGGATTATCAAAATTACCTTCTAATGATTTAAACATTTAAATTAATATTGTGATATGACCCATTTTCCTTTTTTCTTTGATCTCTTTTTTTAAATAATCAAAGAAAAATTCATTCTCTTTTAAGTTAGGAGAATTTCTATACTGAGATATCTGATCACCTAGTAAATTAATCATTTTTGCATTAGAAATTTTTTTAAGTGGTATTTGCTCTAAACCACAAACTGCTCTAACATGATTTTCAAATTGACTTACATTGTATGAATTTATCGTAAGATGGCCAGAATTATGCACCCTAGGTGCAACTTCGTTTACATATAAATTATCATTTCTATCTATAAAAAATTCTACGCACAACGTTCCCACATATTTAAGTTCTTCTGCTATCAGCATCGCCCAGTCTTTAGATTGATTAAAAATTTTCTCATTTATTTCAGCAGGTATTTTAGAATATTTTAAAATTTGATCTTCATGTGTATTTTCAATGGGCTCATAAATTTCGTACTTATTATTACTAAATCTAGTTATAATTATTGAGATTTCTTTTTTTAGTTTAACAAGTTTCTCAAGAATATATCCACTGGAAAAATCTATATTAATAGAATTTAACTCTTTGGTCGAATTTATTGGATGTTGTCCTTTTCCATCATAACCAAGTGTGGTCGTCTTCAATATACCTGGTAAAAAATCTTTTAAGGCATCTATATCTGACTTCTTTTCAATTGATACATACCTTGTAGTCCTAATATTTAATTTATTTATAAAATCTTTTTCAGCTAATCGATGTTGAATAAGTCGATTTACAGAAGGTTTAGGTAAAACTGGTTTTAACTTGTTTATTTCATTAAGGGTTTCAAAAGGTATATTTTCAAATTCATAAGTTACAACGTCAACTTGATTAACAAAATCAGTAACTTTCTCCTTGTCATCATAATTTCCTGAAATAAATTGATTACAAAAGTTCTGAGCTGGGGCATCCGAATCGTCAGAAAAAATTATAGTTTTAACGTTTAATTTTTTTGCAGCAATTGCTAACATACTACCTAACTGTCCACCTCCTATAATACCAAGAGTAATATAAGACATTTATTTAGGATTTTTTCTTACTGATTTAGTTTGACTAGATCTCCAGTTGATCAATTTACTTTTAATAGATGCATTCTGGTTTGCTATTATTGACGCTGCTAGTAATGCAGCATTAATTGCACCGTCTTCACCAATAGCAAGTGTCCCAACAGGTATTCCTTTTGGCATTTGAGCTATTGATAAAAGACTGTCTAAGCCTTTTAATTTTTTGCTTTCGATAGGTACACCAAGAACTGGTAATGATGTAAGTGCTGAGATCATACCTGGCAAATGTGCCGATCCTCCAGCTCCTGCTATAATTACACCTATATTATTTTTTTCAGCTTTTAGAGCATAATCATACATCCTTTTTGGAGTTCGGTGAGCTGATACAATTTTTGTCTCAAAAGAAACACCAATTTTTTTTAGGGTTTTTTCTGCCAGCCGCATAGTCTTATAATCAGACTGGCTACCCATAACGATTGAAACTTTTAGATTTCTATTTTTTTTCATGAGAATTAGTAATTAGTTTATTTCAAAATTAACTTAAAATTTCAATAAAATTAATAGTATTTAAAAAACATATTGATTAGAGTTCAACTAATATGAATTTTAAAATTGATAACCTTCAATATTGTAATTGGTCAAGAGAAACCTTCGAGTTTAATAGGTCAGCAGGTCTTGATGCTGTTCATGTTACAATAGCCTATCATGAAGATTACAATGAGTTATTAACTGAGATTAAAAAATGGGAGAAACTTTTTAAAGAAAACTCAGATATAATATTTCAAGGCTGGGACTACAAAGATATAGAAAAGGCAAATAAAGTGAAAAAAACAGCAATTTTTTTTGGTTTTCAAAATTGTTCTCCCATAGAGGATGATATAAAATTAGTCGAAAAAATACATAAACTAGGTTGCCGATTTATGCAGCTTACTTACAACAACCAATCATTATTAGCTACTGGTTGTTATGAAAATACAGACAGTGGAGTTACTAATTTTGGACGTGAAGTCATAAAAGAAATGAATAGGGTGGGTGTAGTAATTGACATGTCACATTCAGCTGAAAAAAGTACAATTGACGCAATCGAGTTAAGTCAAAAACCAATAGCAATAACACATGCAAATCCATATTTTTGGCATCCTGCAAAAAGAAACAAATCGTCTGATTTGTTAAAAATTTTAAGTGATAGCGGAGGTATTCTTGGATTATCTTTATATCCTCATCATTTGAAAGATAACACAAATTGTACCCTTGAAAGTTTTTGTGAGATGGTTGCTAAGACATCTGAAATTATGAACACAAAACAAATAGGTATTGGATCAGATCTTTGCCTTCAGCAACCTGATAGTGTTGTTGAATGGATGAGAAATGGAACATGGTCCAAAAGTACAAATTTTGGAGAAGGTAATAAAAATAAACCTGGATTTCCCAAACAACCTCAATGGTTTGAGGACGCTAGGGGTTTTTCAAATATTGAAAAAGGTCTTAAAAAAGTTGGATTTTCTGATGAAGAGACAAATGGAATACTTGGAAACAACTGGTACAATTTCTATAAATTAATTTAGTTATGAAAGTTCAACTTAGAGATCCAAACATGATAATGAAATTGTCAAGATTGGGATCATTTCATCAGTCTAAACTGTCTTTTTTAAGAAGCTTTCTTAATGAATTTAAAGACTGGGAATATAAGAGAGATTTATTTAATCTAGATAGATTTGGTTATGGAGAAGCAGTCTACTCTTTTAAGAAAGATAAAAGAACTTATTCACTAGTTTGTTTTGCAAATAAAATTAAAGATAACGAAAGATCAGATAGAGTAATTGCAACAAAATGGGATGCAGCATTTACATTGCACGATGGTGTTCCTACCCAAAAAGATATTGATAGACTTAAAAATGAAGTACCAAGGCAGGAAGTTGGTAGACTTTCATTTAAAGAGTTAACATTGTCTAGAGCAAATAAATCTGTTCGAGTATTCAATCATGTAGTTGAAAGATTAAGTGAAGGTAAACAACCAGATTTAGAATTACTATCAAATGTTGGATATTTGTACAGAACAACTGCAGTATATGGGTCTGGAAAATTTGGCTTAGCAGACCGTTTTAGAATTAAGAACAGAGAAGAAATCAATGGACCGTTTAGATTGGAAATGATGCTAGTTTATTTAGTTAGGCAATTTACATTTGATCAAGTAAACCATGTTGCTCATCACAAAAACCCCAATAAATCTGTTGTATTAGATAGAAAGATTTGTAAAAATTTAGGCATTGGAAATTCTACTGGATTAGGTATGGCTCCATTTATAGTAAATCATCCAACCTTATTGAATAACTGGGTAATGAGTAGAGAGATCGCCTTAAAAAAAATAAGAGAAATAAAAATAGTCAAGAAAAAAGACAGTATTTTATTTATTGATTGTCTTAAAAAATCTTTAACAAATATTACTAGCTGGAATACTGATAGCGAGTATCAACAAATTAAAATTAAAAATCTATTAAAAGACATTAAAAAATTTATCCAATTTATTGATAATAATTTTGATTTTGAAGATGAATATCCTTTTAACCAAATATATCTTTGGCTAGAAGAGAAAGCATGTGAGGAGTGTATTGAGTATGTAGTTTCTATTATGATGGAACCCTATAGTGAAATAACTAATCCGTTAGTAAGTCAGATGAGTTCTGAGGAGGATAAATATTTTACTATTCCAACCAGCAGAACAATTAAAGATTTAATCAATATTATTGAAAAAAAATATTCAAATATTTTAAAAATAAACTTTGAAAAAAAACAAAATACACAAAAATTTTGGTTTATTTCCAAGAATAAAGAGGAGCCTAGATTAGCCGATAGATTTGAAGAAGGCGGATCTGAATTAGAACAACCACTTGCAATAGCTAGAGATGTAAAAAAACTGCATAAAAAGTTATTAGATACGAAAAATAATTCTACTGTTGCAGAATTTTTGTCTCAAAATTCTGAGCTTAGACACATTGTTAGGAGAGCATTTATTGTTGAAAAATTTCCATACTCAGAGATACAAGATAATACTATTGGTAAAAATATAATGCCTATAGATATGCTAAGGTTAAAGCTATCTTTTTTTGGAGCCTTAAAATTTGATCCACGATCAGATAAATGGTTAAGAATTTGTATGTTCCAAGGAGCACCACTACCTGATGAATTAAAAAACTATGACGATCAGTGGGTCTATAGGTCAAGTAATTAAAAAATGAAATCTTTAAGCGAGATTGAAACTACTGCTAAAAGAGCATCAAAAGCTGCTGGATTTTCATGGGGTGAAGCTGAGGAAATTGGTAAATGTATAAGACAATTAGAGATGTTTGGTTTACCCGGTATCAAACATTTAAACTCTTATTTTAATGATAAGGAAAAAAATACTTATGAGAATTTAAGTATAATAAATCAGTCAAATTCCTCTTCTTCAAATCCTTACTGCCCAATCATTTTAGGAATAAGTTTTTTAGATCAACTAAAAATAGTCGAAAATTATGAAAAAATTTATTTCTCAAACATTGCCTACCCAATTATTTTTTTATCATTTTTGAGTAAATCTTCGGAAATTTGTGGAAAAAAAATTAATGTTAAATTTAATGAGAAAGAAATTTTCTTAAATTTAAATGTAAATATTTATTCTAACTTTTTAAATTTAAAATTTCCAAAAAATTCAAAAAACTTAGAGATAAATTTTATTGATAATAAAGATAACTTTAATGAAGAGGAATGGAAAAGTTTATATAGATTATCCGAGAACACTTTTGTTGAAGAAACTGATAGTTTAAAAAAAGGTGCTGCTGGAGCAGGTTTAACAGATAATGACTAAAGATTTAGATAAAGATTTTAAAGATAATAATAGCAATGATTTAGATAATATCTGTGATGAATGTAGAAAAGAGGATGAAAGTGTATTTCAAAATCTTATAATGACAGGGTTCAAACTTTGTAAATCTTGTAGGGTTTCAAAAACTATTTTTCCACTTTAACTTATTTGATTAACTGGCAGCATATTCATTCTGCTCATCACAAAAGAAATAGATAAAAAAGCTATAATTAAGAAAGATAAAAGAATAATTCCAAAAGATTTGAAATTAGATTTTAAATTTAGAATTTGTTTTGTTGAAATAATTAAACCAGCAAATATCCAAAATTGTGTAAGAAAAATTATTGGTATCATTAGTTCTGGAGTTACTGCAAAGAATCTTAGTAATCCTGGAGCATGCGCATAACCAACTGCAGTTAAAACTTTTTTAAATGAAACTTTAGTTTGCTTGTCTGGAAAAAGTTTTACTCCGATTACATAAATAAAAATTGCCCAAATCAACCAGGTAATAATTGCAGTAAGGCCGGACATTGCAATTGCAGTTTTAATGATTGTATTTGCTGCAACTGCTCCAGCTATACCATCTAAAATCATTATAATACCTGCAAAATAAATTGAGGCTTCAGCAAAATTTTTATTATCTGAATAAAGTGTTTTGTCTAATTTTATTGATCTGACAATTATATTTAAAAATTCTCCAAACATTAATTACTATTCTTTTTATTTTTTTGTGCTTTATAAGAAACTATCAAAGGAAATATTATTAAAGCAATCGCAATAGTAATGCAAATTACAATTAAAAAACCTTTTGTCATTGATTTTGTGGGGAAGCTAAACTTAACTTCCCCATAATATTTTTAGCCTTTTACAACTTCTCTTGTGTTAGCGTTAAAAGACTCTTTAAATGGAATATCAACTACAACAGCGTCAACCGGAACTCCAGCTTTCTCAGAGTATTGTTCAGGTAAATGCACTTTAAATTTTGTCCCAACCTTACCTTTTGGAAAACCATTCGCATTTAGAGTTCCATCAAATGGCACATATCCCATTGCAATGTTTTGTTTTTTTTCAGGATGATACCAAGGAGAAGTAATAAATCCTACAGGATCACCACCACTTTCAGGGGAAACTAACCAAAAATCAGGTGCATAATCCTCAATTGGTTTACCACCAAACTCTAAACCAACTAATTGAAGTTTATACGGTTTTTTTCCATCAACAAGATCTGCTTTCATTTTTTCTAAAGCTGATTTTCCTACATAATCTCCTTTTTTGTTCCACTCTCCTTTTCCAGATAAAGAAACTTGATATCCCAGGTTACACTGAAAAGGATTATGTTGCTGGTCCATGTCTTGTCCCCAAGAAAGAATACCTGCTTGAATTCTTCTATGGTGTGCTGGTGCAATTACCATGAGGTTATGTTTTTTTCCTGCTTTAAGAACAGAATTCCACATATCTTCAGCATATAGAGTTGCATTTCTTAAATATATTTCATAACCAGCCTCCCCAGAAAAACCAGACTGTGAAATAACACAACTTCTTCCGCCTATATTTGCTTCCGCCAATCCATAAAAAGGCATGTTATCAAAGTCTACTTGATCTCCACAAAGGTCTTTCATTAAAGCTTTTGATTTAGGTCCTTGGATTTGCACTGGACATGCATCTATTTCTTCTACTGTGCAATTAAATCTTCCATCCGCATTTACGCCTTGCAAATACATTCCAATATCAGAATCTGACAAAGAAAACCAAAATTCATCTTCAGAAATTCTTAATAAAATTGGATCATTTAAGACACCTCCATAAGCATTACATAAAATTACATACCTTGCTCTCATTGGAGAAATTTTCGTTGCATCTCTTGTGATTACATAATCAGTAAATTTTTCTGCATCAGGACCCTTTACTCTTATTTGTCTTTCAACAGCAACATTCCACATAGTTACATGATTAACAATCGCATCATATTCTACCATTGCACCACCATCTTCAGGTTTTACATAACCTCTTGGATGATAAATACGATTATAGACAGTTGCTCTCCAACATCCTGCCTGCATTGATAAATGCCAATACGGTGATTTTCTCACTCTTGTTGAAATTAACATTTCAACTTTTGTTGGTCCACTTTGTCGTAAATTGTACGGTACTTCTCTGTCTGATTGATCAACAGAAGTAACATGTTTTAATTTAGTGTAGTCAAATTCATTAGACATAACTATTCTCCTTCAACCACTTGTTAGTTTCCTTCAAGCCGCCGAATGTATAAATGTGGAAGTTATCAGTATGCGATTTAACTTTCCCAATTAAATCATTAGGGTCTTTAGGTTTCAATAAATCTAACGCCTTAGTAAAATTAGATTTAAGAAAGTTAATAGAATTTTTTGCCCCAACAATATTAGCAAACTTAATCAAGCTAGATATTTTTAATGGCCCAGTAATTCCAACATGCACTGGTACGCTTTGTTTAGAAATAAAATCTATAATAGGCTGAGGATCAAGTAACCATTGAGTTACGATATAATCAGCATAAGGCTTTTTATCTATCATAGCTTTTTCTAATTCTGAATCGGATATATCAGGACTTCCCTCAGGATGTCCAGCTATTCCTATTTTCATTTTTTCGAAATATCCTGTTTCTAAAAGTTGAAATGAACTGTCAAATTTTCCTGCTGGCTCTCTACCACCACCAATAATTAAAACTTGTTTAACTCCACTGTCCTTACATCTGGAAACATAATCTTTAAGTTCCTTTTCATCTTGCATCGATCGAGCTGGAAAGTGGGGCACTGGATTAAATCCTTTTCTAACAAGTTCTGAAGCCTTTTCAGCAGTTTCTCTATAATCTCCACCTGGCAACATAGTGATGTAAACATCACTTAATGCAGGGACCACATCAACTTCCGTCTTTGGTCCAATTTCTAGAGAAAAATTCATCTTTTCAGATCATTATCTGTTTTCAAAAAGCTGTCAAAGAAATTCATCTATCTATCTTAATGAAATTTGTTGCCAAAATTTATGCGAATGATAATTTTTTTTTGTGCATCAGAATCTTAAAAATTTACCCTTATCTAAGATACTAGATATTGAAAAAATCAACAATGTAGACAAACCAATAGAAGTGGCAAATGGCTTGCCTAATGAGTGCTATACAAATCAAGACTATTTGGCTCACGAAAAGGAAAAAATTTTTTATAATAAATGGACAGCAATTGGGGTTGGAAGCTCAATTCCGAAAATTGGAGATGCCAAACCCTACAATCTACTCGGGATTCCTTTGATATTAATCAGAGACAAAAATATGGATGTAAGAGTTTTTCACAATGTCTGCAGTCATAGGGGATTTAAACTTCTCGACAAGGCTTGCACTTTAAAAAATGTTATTAGATGCCCGTATCATTCTTGGGCGTATGATTTTAACGGACAATTAGTTGCCACTCCTCATATAGGTGGGTTGAACAATCATCAGTCTACAAACTTCAATAAAACAAAGAGTAATTTAAAAGAAGTTAAAACTAAACTTTGGATGGATATAGTATTTGTAAATATTAACTCAAATGAGTTAGATTTTGACCAGTACATCAAACCTCTCGAAGACAGATGGTCAAAATTCATAAATAAAGATGATCAAAAGTTAATAGTAAAATCAGATGACTATGGTTACTTCAGCCTAGAAGTAAAAACTAATTGGAAATTTGCTATAGAAAATTATTGCGAAAGCTATCATTTACCAACAATTCATGCTGAACTAAATAAAATATCTAATATTAATGATCATTATCACATTCAAGGTTTACCAAATCGATTTGCCGGACAAGGAAGTAAAAAATATGATCAAATTGTTAAAGGTAATAAAATTTTTGATACATTTCCAAATTGGGAAAAAAGTATGTTAAAAAATTCTGAATACATAGCTCTATTCCCAAATGTTATGATTGGTTTGCATGTAGATCATTTTTATGTTTTTTGGCTAGAACCTTTAGCAATGAATAAAACAAAAGAACATATGCAAATGTATTATATTGGAGAAGAGAGTGCAAACGGTGAACAATTAAAAGAAATGAGAAAACAAAATTTAAAATTTTGGAAAGATGTAATGTTTGAGGATATAAATGCAGTTGAAGGGATGCAAGAAGGTAGAAATTCACCTGTTTACAATGGAGGAAATTTTTCACCAATAATGGATCAACCAACCCATCAATTTCACAAATGGGTAGCTCAAAATTTAATAGGCTAAAATTTTATGGCACAAAAAGATGTGGGTAATAAAGTTCCAATTTATAAACTTAAGACCACTGAGGAAGTAATGAGATATTACGATGAGTGGGGAGAAGAAGATAAATATAATAGGGATATGGTTGACTGGAATTATACAGGCCCAAAAGAAACTGTTGATGTATTAAAAAAATATCTACTTAATAAAGACGCACTTTTTTTTGACGCAGGATGTGGAACTGGATTAGTAGGATTACAACTGAAAAAGTTTGGATACGAAAACTTTCATGGTGCTGATCTATCACAGAAATTATTAGATACAGTTCCAAAAAATTTATATCAAAAATTATTTAAGGTTGATTTAAACAAACGTATTGAATTCAGTGATAATCTTTATGATAGTGTAATGTGTGTTGGAACTTTTACATTTGGACATGTTAAATCTGATGCATTAGATGAGTTTGTTAGAATAACAAAGCCTGGTGGTTTAATTTGTTTTACAATTAATGAAGGAATTTATAAAGACTATGGTTTTGATAAAAAAATATTAGATTTAAAAGCAAAAAACAAATGGTCTGAGATAGAATTTTTTAAATCTGATTATATAGCAAGCAAAGATGTAAATGCTTGGTTAGGATTGTATAAAGTAAAATGAAAATAATTTTGGTAATGGGGTTACCTGGTGCAGGTAAAACAACTTTAGCAAATGAAATAGCGCCGTATTTGAATGCCAAAAGGTTGAACGCTGACGAAGTAAGAAAAGCAGCAGATGATTGGGATTTCTCAAAAGAAGGAAGGATTAGACAAGCAAAAAGAATGGCTGAGTTTGCTCTTAAGTTAAAGAGTGACGGGTATTATGTTATTGCAGATTTTATAGCGCCCACCCCAGAGGCGAGAAGCTTATTCCCAGCAGATTTCATAATTTGGGTAGATACAATTAAAGAGGGACGTTTTGATGATACAAATCAAATGTTTGTAAAGCCAAAAACATTTAATTACCATGTTACTACTCAAGATGCTAAGAATTGGGCTTTAAAAATCGTTAAGGAGATCAAAAAATGACATATCAATGGGATAATAAAAAACCAACAGCACAAATGCTTGGAAGATGGCAACCATTTCATAATGGTCATTATACTTTATTTAAGGAAATTATTAAAAAAACAGGTCAAGTTTGTATTCAAATAAGAGATGTACAGGGTGTAGATGATAATCCATTTGATTTTGAGACAGTAAAAAAAAATATAGAAGATAGATTAAACCCAGAATTTGAAGGTAGGTTTAAAATTATGGTAGTGCCAAATATTACCAATATTTGTTATGGCAGAGGAGTTGGATATAAAATGGAAGAAATAGTATTGGATGAAGAAACGCAAAAAATTTCAGCGACAAAAATTAGAGCCAAAATGAGAGAAGAGGGTAAACTAAAATAGCTATAATGACTAGTAATATTAAAATTATAAAAATTAATAGTGAAATTTCTTCAATAATACTTAATGAACCAAAAACATATAATTCATTATCATTTAAAAATCTTACTGACTTATTAAAAGCATTAAAAAAATTAGATGCTGACAATAAAGTCAAAGTTATAATAATAGAAGGCGCGGGCAAAGGGTTTAGTGCAGGTCATAATTTGAAAGAGGTAAGAGGATTAAAAAAAAGAGATAGATATCAAAAACTTTTTAATCTTTGCTCAAAAGTTATGCTTCAAATTGTAGAAGGTAGAAAACCTGTAATAGCAAAAGTACACGGAGCTGCTTTTGCAGCTGGTTGTCAGTTAGTTGCAAGTTGCGATCTAGCGTATAGTACAAAAGATGCTTTATTTGCAACTCCAGGAGTAAATATTGGATTATTTTGTAGTACACCAATGGTTGCAGTAAGTCGAAAAATTAATCGAAAGCCAATGATGAAAATGTTGTTAACTGGCGAGCCAATAAAAGCAAATTATGCAAAAGAAATAGGATTAATAAATGACCTCTTCTCAAAACAAAAAATAAAGAGAGAAGTACTTAGTATTGCTAAAAAAATAGCATCTAAATCTAATTTAACAATAAAGATAGGTAAACAAACTTTTTACAAACAATTAGAAATGCCTTTAAGAAAAGCATATGCACACACAAGTAAAATGATGACTGTTAACATGATGGCAATGGATGCTAAAGAAGGTATTTCAGCTTTTTTAGAAAAAAGGAAACCTGTCTGGAAAAATAAATAATGATGAATAAAAAAAATTTTTTCATCATAATCTTAATTATTTTTGGAATGTTTATAGTTTTTAATTTTAATGATTATAACTTTAAAAGAGCAGTAGATGCATGTTTAGCTGCGAGCCAAAAATTGTCTGAAACTAAAATTACCGACTTAGATGAGGCAAAGAAATTTTGCGAAGAACAAATCAAAAATGATAAATAATTATGAGTCAGATCAAAGATATTCTCTCAAAATATAAAACTATTGCTATGATAGGAGTTAGTAACGATCAAACTAAAGCATCTACTATTGTGATGAAGTATATGCAGAAATATGGTTATAAAGTCTTTCCAGTTAATCCATCTGCTAAAGGTCAAAAAATTTTGGGAGAAGAGGTATATGCTAAAATTACAGATATAAAAAAAAATGTAGATATTGTTGATGTGTTTAGACCCTCTAGAGAAGTATTGGCAATTGCAGAGGATACCGTGAAAATTGGAGCTAAAGTTCTATGGTTGCAACTTGGAATACGTGACGAAAATGCAAAAGAGTTAGTTGAAAAAAATCATATAAGATATGTTGAAAATAAATGTACCAAAATGGAATATCAAAAATATTTCTTAAAAGTAAGACAAGCCTTTCCAGTTCTTAGTGACTAATGAACAAAGTATTAAAATTTTTAGATAGCACTTTCTTAGATTTAGGACGAGAATTTAAGTGGACTTATCTTCCACCATTAATGGTCTATATGGCTGCAGGTATTTCAGGTTTGACTGGAATAGTTGGAACTTTCTTCGTTAAAGATTATTTAAATTTATCAGCTGCATTTCTAGCAGGACTTGGATTTTGGGCGGGGATACCTTGGGCATTAAAAATGCCTTTAGGACATCTTGTTGATCTTATATGGGAAAGAAAAAACTATATGGTTTATTTAGGGGCCAGCCTAATAGCCTTAAGCTTGATAATTATGTATGGGTTAATTATTCACACAGAAACTATGTCAGAAATATTTTCTGTCGAAACTTGGTTTGTAATAAGTGTCATTTTAGCTCCAGTTGGATATGTCGTTCAGGATGTGGTTGCAGATGCAATGACTGTTGAAGCAGTTCCTTTATCAGATGAACAGGGAACAGATTATAGTAAAGATCAAGTAAAAATAATGCATACCACGATGCAAACTCTTGGTCGTTTTGCAATAATAGGTGGAACAGTTCTCGTGGCATTAGTAAATGTCATTTTATTTAGAGATGTTGAAAGTTTAGAGCAATCTGAAAAAATAAATTTATATGGAACAATTTATTTATACGCTCTTGTAATACCCCTAGTTTCGATCTTTGGTGTAATTTTAGCAAATTACTTAAGACAAAAAAAAATAAAAATTTTAAAATCTCAAGGATTAGAATTAAAGGAAGAAAGAGGAAATGAAAAAACAGAGATAAACTGGTGGATTTTAGGTGGTAGTTTAGTTTTTGTAATTTTCACACTTTCGGTAGGATCTTTTAACGTCCCATTTGCACAAGAGATTGTTTTTATAGGCTCAGTAATAATTATTTTATTTTTAATGTTTAAACTTATTAAAGAATTACCTCAAGAATTAAGATTAACAATAGTTGGTACAGCTGTAATTATATTTATTTTTAGAGCAATGCCAGGACCTGGACCAGGTTTAACCTGGTTTGAAATTGATCAACTTGGATTTAATGAACAGTTTTTTTCAATTTTATCATTACTTGCTTCAATTTTAACTTTAGCAGGGATTGTTTTGTTAAGACCATTTATGGCAAAGAATTCAATTGCCAAAATAATTGTTGTTTTAAGTATTGCAGGTGCAATTTTATTTTTACCAAGTGTTGGAATGTACTATGGCTTTCATAATTGGACATCTTCATTAACTGGAGGAATGGTTGATGCTAAGTTTATTGCTTTAATTAATACAGCTCTTGAATCTCCTTTGGGTCAAGTATCAATGATTCCATTACTTGCTTGGATAGCAAAAAATGCTCCGTCTCATTTAAAAGCAACTTTTTTTGCTGTTTTTGCCTCCTTCACCAACCTAGCATTGTCAGCAAGTGCGTTAGGAACGAAATATTTAAATGAAATATTTACAGTTACTAGAGAAGTTAAGGATAAAGTAAGTGGTGAAATCCAAACAACAGCTGATTATTCTGAACTTGGGATTTTATTAATTGTTGTGACACTTTTGACATTAATTCTTCCAATATTTTTTGTATTTATAGTAAATAATAGTAAATACAAAACTTCAGAATAAATACTTCTCAAATGAAAAATATTTTTAAAGTACTAATCTTACTTTTAATAACTATCTCTTTTTCAAAAGCGGAATTACTTAATCCAAGTAGTGCTATTACTCCAAAAGAAGTGGTAAAAATTCAACTAAGTGGGTTGCAACAAAACGATATTGAATTTAAGGATAGTGGTATTGAGCAAACATGGAATTTTGCTCATCCTAATAATAAAAAGGTTACAGGACCTTTAAATAATTTTAAAAGGATGATTAAAGGTGCCTCTTATCAAATGATGATTGATCATTTAAGCCATACAATCACTGAGGTTAGAGGTAGTAATAAATCAGTTCAATTTGAGGTAATTATACTTGATAAGAATAAAATTTATCACAAATTCAATTGGCAAGTTGAAAAATACACTGAAGAGGGATCACTTAAAGATTGTTGGCTAACCACAATGGTATCAAGCCCAATTCCTCTTGGAAGCTCAATTTGACTATTAAACTAAATTTTTGTTTCGTAATAATTAAAAATTTAGTAGGAGTCTGATAATGAAAACAAAAACTAAAGTTGTAGTAGTTGGTGGTGGAGTTGTAGGAGTTAGTGCTCTTTATCATCTTGCAAAAAAAGGCTGGTCAGATGTTGTTCTAGTTGAGAGAAAAGAATTAACTTCAGGTTCTACTTGGCATGCTGCTGGACTACTACCTTTGTTTAATATGAGCTACTCAGTTGGACAGCTTCACAAGTATGCAGTTAATCTTTACAAAACTTTAGAGGAAGAAACGGGAAAGAATGTTGGATTTAGTGTCGTTTCAAATATTAGATTAGCTAGCACCAAAGATAGAATGGATGAGTATCATCAATATGCTGGTGTTGCACAAACTATTGGAGTGGATGTAAAATTTTTAACTCCTCAACAAGTAAAAGAAATTTGGCCATTGTGTCATACAGATGATTTAGTTGGCGCAATTCAACACCCAGAAGATGGATATATTCAGCCAGCTGATTTAACTCAAGCTTTAGCAACTGGTGCAAGAAATAGAGGAGCAGAAATCTATAGAAATACAGCCGTAATGAGCATGAAACAAACTAAAGACGGCTGGATAGTAGAAACAGATAAAGGTTCAATTGAGTGTGAACATGTAATTTCATGCTCTGGTAATTTTGCAAGACAAACTGGTGAAATGGTAGGTTTAGATATTCCAGTAATTCCAGTTGAGCATCAATATATTGTAACTGAACCTCATCCTGAAATTCAAAAGAGAAAAAAAGAAGGTCTTCCCGAAATGGGAGTTCTTAGGGATAGTGATAGTCGATGGTATATGCGAGAAGAAGCAGGTGGATTGATATTAGGACCTTATGAAGATGGTGCACCAGCTTGCTATGTTGAAGGTCCATCAAAAAACTCAGAGTACGAATTGTTTCAAGAAGATCTTGATAGATTGGCTCCACATATTGAAGGAGCTATTCACCGTGTGCCAGCTTTTGGAGAAGTTGGTGTAAAAAAAGTTTATAATGGTGCAATATGTTACACGCCCGACGGAAATCCGATAGTTGGCCCAGCTTGGGGATTAAAAAATTTTTGGATTAATGAAGGTCACAGTTTTGGAATTACTGCAGCGGGTGGAGCTGGTTGGCAGTTAGCAGAGTGGATTGTAGACGGCGAACCTACTATTGATATGCTAGGAGTTGAACCAAGACGTTATGGAAATTATGCAACTAAATCATACTTAAAAGCAAAAAATGAAGAAGCGTATAGTCATGTTTTTATTACTCACTATCCTGATGAAGAAAGACCAGCAGCAAGACCTCTAAGAACAGCACCTTGTTATGAAAGAATGAAAAATTTGGGTGCAGTCTTTGGACAAAAATTTGGTTGGGAAAGACCAAACTTTTTTGCAACTGATGGTATGGAACAAAAAGATGATTGGTCGTTTAGACGATCAAAATGGTTCGATGCAATCAAAAAAGAGTGTCAAAACGTCAAAGAAAATGTTGGTTTGTTAGATATGACAGCATTTGCCAAATGCAGAATAAGAGGACCTAAAGCTGAAGAATTTTTAGATTTTTTAGTTGCAAACAAATTACCAAAAAAAATTGGAAGAATAAATTTATGTCATGCTTTAAATACTAAAGGAGGTGTGCATTCTGAATTTACTATTATGAAGGAAGCAGAAAATTCTTATTACCTTGTTTCTGCAGGGGCTAATTTAAGATTGGATCATGATTGGATCCAAAAATGGATGCCAACCGATGGCTCAGTTATATTTGAAGATTTAACTAATAGTACAGGTGTACTTGTTGTTGCTGGACCAAAGGCTAGGGATTTAATGCAAAAAGTTTCTACAGATGATTTTTCTAATGAAAATTTTAAATGGTTAACTGCTAAAAAGGTTAATGTTGGTTATGCTCCAGTTAATGCTATGAGAGTAAATTTTGTAGGTGAACTAGGCTGGGAATTGCATCACCCGATTGAATATCAAAATCATATTTTTGATAAATTAATGGATGCAGGTAAGGATTTAGGAATAAAACCTTTTGGTATAAGAGCTATGAATAGTTTAAGATTAGAAAAATCATACAAACTTGTAGGTACAGAATTATCAATTGAATACTCACCTTATGAGTCTGGTTTGGATAGATTTATTCATCCAAATAAAGGAAATTTTGTTGGATTAGAAGCCTTAAATAAATGGAGAGAGAGGGGATTTGATAACAAATTAGTTACCCTTGAAGTACATAATACAAAAGATGCAGATGTTTTAGGGAACAACCCTATATACAAAAACAATAAAGTTGTTGGAAGAGCAACTGGCGGTGAGTTTGGTTTTAGATTAGATAAATCAATAGCATTAGCAATGGTTAAACCTGATTTTGCAAATGTGGGTGACAAATTACAAGTTGATATCTTGGGAGAAATGTATGAGGCTACTGTGTTAGATGAAAGTCCATACGATAAAGAAAACAATTTATTGAGAGCATAATGAAAATTTTAGTCGCTGTAAAAAGAGTAATTGATTATAACGTTCAAATTAGAGTGAAAGAGGACGGCTCAGGAGTAGTTACAGATAATGTTAAAATGTCGACTAATCCTCCTGATGATAACGCTATTGAGGAAGCAGTTAAAATAAAAGAGGCAGGTAAAGCAACGGAGATTGTTGCAATAACAGTAGGAGAAGAAAAAGCTCAAGAGACTGTTAGAAAAGCTTTAGCAGTTGGAGCAGATAAAGGAATTCATGTAAAGACTAAGGGTGTTTTAGAACCTTTAGCTGTTTCAAAAATTATACAAAAAATTGTTGAAAAAGAAAAACCAGATTTAGTTTTTATGGGTAAACAAGCAATTGACGATGACTGCAATCAAACAGGACAAATGTTAAGTGCTTTATTAAATTGGCCACAAGCAACTTTTGCATCAAACATAGAAGTAAAAGATAATACTTTAGAAGTTACAAGAGAAATTGATGAAGGTCTTGAAACTGTAGAAATTAATATTCCAGCAATTGTAACCTGTGATTTAAGATTAAATGAACCTAGATACGCATCATTACCAAATATTATGAAGGCAAAGAAAAAACCTATAGAAGAAATAAATGTTTCAGATTTAGGAATTGATATTACTCCAAGAGTTCAACAATTAAAAGTTGAGGAACCACCAAAAAGAAAAGCAGGTATAAAGGTAGCAAATGTTGCTGAACTAGTTCAAAAACTAAAAAATGAGGCAAAAGTTATATAATGGCTGTATTACTTATAGCAGAACATAATAATAAAGAGTTAAGGCCTTTTACGTTAAACGCTGCAACAGCTGCTTCTCAAATTGATGTAGATGTTCATGCGGTAATTATTGGTCAAAATAGCGAGAATGCTGTCAAAAAACTCTCTGAATTACCAGTGGTTAAAAAAGTAATTAGTATAGAAGGACCACATTATGAAAATTTTACAGCAGAAAATTTTGCACCAGCAATAGTTAAACTTGCAGAAAACTATTCACATATTGTTTGTTCCGCAAACACATTTGGTAAAAACTTAATGCCAAGAGTTGCGGCTCATTTAGATACTTCTCAGGTCAGTGATATTATAAAAGTGATATCACCTGATACTTTCTTAAGACCTATTTATGCAGGAAACGCTTTTGCAACAGTAAAAACAAATGATGCCAAGAAGTGTGTAACTATAAGACCCACATCTTTTGAACCTTGTGAAAGTTCTGGTGGAACTGCAACAATTGAAAAAGGAGAGGCTGGTGAAGAATTTACCAATACAAAATTTATTAAGAGAGAAGAAATTAAATCTGACAGACCTGAACTAGGTACTGCAAGAATTGTTGTTTCAGGTGGTAGAGGGATGCAGAGTGGAGATAACTTTAAATTAATAACAGAAGTTGCAGACAAATTGGGAGCTGCAATTGGTGCATCAAGAGCTGCGGTAGATGCGGGTTATATAAGTAATGATCACCAAGTTGGTCAAACTGGAAAAGTTGTTGTACCAGATTTATATATTGCAATCGGAATTTCTGGAGCAATTCAGCATTTAGCAGGAATGAAAGAAAGTAAAGTAATTGTCGCAATCAATAAAGATGGAGAGGCTCCAATATTTAGCGTTGCAGATTATGGCCTTGAAGCTGATCTATTTGAAGCACTTCCACAGTTCATGGAAGAACTGAACAAATTAAACACTATACAAAAATAATCCTTACAGTTAAAAACTAGTTTATGTCTAGGGAATCGATGGAATATGATGTTGTAATCATTGGTGGTGGGCCATCAGGTTTATCAACAGCAATAAAACTAAAACAATTAGATCCAAATCTAAATGTTTGCTTACTAGAGAAAGCTTCAGAAATTGGAGCACATATTTTAAGTGGTAATGTTTTTGAGACACGTGCATTAGATGAATTATTGCCTAATTGGAAAGAACTAAATTCACCAATTAAAACTAAAGTAACAAATGAAAAATTTCTATTTTTAGGAAAAACAAAATCATTAAGCTGGCCTACTTGGTTGCTACCTGCAGTTCAACAAAATCATAAAAATTATATTATTAGTTTAGCAAATTTATGTAGATGGCTTGCTGAGCAAGCAGAAAATTTAGGTGTAGAAATTTTTCCAGGATTTCCAGCAAGTGAAATTTTATATAACGATGATGGATCTGTAAAAGGAGTTGCTACTCAAGATATGGGTATAGATAAAGAAGGAAATAAAAAAGATAGTTTTGAACCAGGTATTGAGCTATTGGGAAAAGTTACAGTTTTTGCGGAAGGTTGCAGAGGTCATCTTGGAAAAGAATTAATTCAAAAATTTGAATTAAATAAAGGAAAAGATCCACAACAGTATGGGATTGGGTTTAAAGAAATTTGGGAAATTGATGAGAAAACTCACGAAGAAGGTCTAGTAATGCACACAGCTGGATGGCCATTAGACAACAACAGTTACGGTGGAAGTTTTATATATCATGCAGAAAATAAACAGGTTTTCTTAGGATATGTCATAGGTTTAGATTATAAAAACCCTCATTTATCTCCATACGATGAGTTTCAAAGATTTAAAACTCATCCAGCTATCAGGAAAATTATAGAAGGTGGAAAAAGAATTTCATACGGTGCAAGAGCTTTAATAGAGGGAGGTTTTCAGAGTTTACCTAAGATGTTTATGCCAGGAGCATTGTTAGTTGGCTGTGATGCGGGAACTTTAAACATGCCAAAAATCAAAGGATCTCATACAGCTATGAAAAGTGGGATAATAGCTGCTGAAACTATAAATGAGCATTTAAAAGATAATAAAGATTTATCTATATTTGAGCAAAAATTTAAAAACAGTTGGCTTTATAAAGAATTGTTTGAGGCAAGAAATGTCAAACCTAGTTTTAGTTGGGGATTAATATTAGGAATAATATTTACAGGTATAGATCAAATTTTATTTAGAGGAAAAATGCCTTTTACTCTTAATCATAAGCACGCTGATCATGAGACTTTAAAACCAGCTAAAGATATGCCAAAAATAGATTATCCAAAATATGATAATGTTATAACTTTTGATAAAACAAGTTCAGTTTATCTAACAGGTACAAATCACGCAGATAATCAGCCAGTTCATTTGAAACTTAAAGACCCTAATTTACCAATTAATTATACTTTAGAAAAATTTGATGAACCTGCTCAAAGATATTGTCCTGCAGGAGTTTATGAAGTTCAAAAAGAAAATGAAGTAAATAAATTTGTCATCAATTCACAAAACTGTATTCACTGTAAAACTTGTGATATTAAAGAACCTTCACAAAATATTGTTTGGGTAACTCCTGAGGGCGGAGGTGGACCTAAATATGGCAATATGTAAATTAAGATAAATCTATTGCAAACTTTTTTAAAGTTTCAATTGAAACATATTTTAGAGTATTTTGATGTGTTCTTTTCAAAAAAATAGGGCAAGCCTTTTCAGCTTCAACAGCTTTTGCATACCAACTAGCACATAAGCACCATCCATCACCATCTTTTAACCCAGGAAATCCGAATTCTGGATGTGGTGTGATTAAATCATTACCTGCTTCTTTTAACCATTCTAAACATTCAGTCGTTACTTTTGCACAAACAGTATGTACTCCATGATCATTTTCATCTGTATTACAACATCCATCTCTTAACCATCCAGTTAAAGGATCATTAGAACATTCTTCTAAGTCTTCACCTAGAACATTTTTTTGTTTTTCTTTCATTTAAATCTTTGTTGGATTTGGTTGACCTTTGTAAACTTCCTCAGGATCAAATTTTTTTTCATCTTCTAAAAACTTCATTTCAATTTTTTGACCACTTTCAATTGGACCTGTTGGGATAGATCTATAAAAACATGATCGATAACCAACATGGCAACTAGCTCCATCACCAATATCTACAGTTAACCAAATAGAATCTTGATCATCATCAATTCTTATTTCAGTTACCTTTTGTGTAAAACCACTAGTCTTACCTTTATGCCAAATAGCTTTTCGAGATCTACTAAAATAGTGAGCCTCTTTAGTTTCTATAGTTTTTTTTAATGCTTCAACGTTCATATAACCATGCATCAGAATATCTTTAGTTTGAGAACACATAGTAATTACAGGAATTAGGCCATCATTATCAAATTTTGGTGATAAAAGATTTCCTTCTTCAATTTCCTGCACATTTTCTCTTTTTTTGAACATATGTAGTGACTATTTAGCATAAATCTCACTATATTAAATATTTTAAAATTAAGTAATTACTGTATAAAAAGGCGCTATGAAATTAGTAAAAGATACAGACAATAAAATTATTGAAACAAGCGAAGTTACTGACAAAGAAGCTGAACAGGCTTTCAAAACTATTCTAACTTGGTTGGGTGAAGATCCTAACAGAGAAGGGCTTTTAGAAACTCCAAAAAGAGTAATGAAGGCATACAAAGAATATTTTGGTGGGTACAAAGTTGATCCAGATAAAATTTTAGATAAAACTTTTGGAGATGTAGACGGATATGACGACATGGTTATTCAAAAGAATATTTCAGTTCAAAGTCATTGCGAACATCATATGGCTCCAATTATTGGAAAAGCTCACGTTGCTTATATTCCAAAAGAAAGAGTTGTAGGATTAAGTAAACTTGCAAGAGTTGTAGAAGTATTTTCAAAAAGACTTCAAACCCAAGAAAGATTAACAATGCAAATAGCTAAGACTTTAATGGTGTCTTTAGATGCAAAAGGTGTAGCTGTTACAATAGACTCTACTCATCAATGTATGACTATGAGAGGAATAAAAAAAGAACAAGCAACAACTGTAACAAATTATTACTTAGGCCAATTTAAAGAAGACCTAAGTTATCAAAATAGATATTTAAGATTTATAAGTATACCAAAAGATTAAAGTGTCTGATCAATTCAAAGCATTAATCGTAAATCAAGAGGGCGAAAATTTTACGAGAGAAGTTAAATCAATTGATAAAAGCTTCTTAAAACACGGTGATGTAACCGTTCAAGTAGATTATTCAGATTTAAATTTTAAAGATGGAATGATCTTAAAAAATGGTGGAAGATTAGTAAAAGAATTTCCTCACATTCCGGGAATAGATTTTTCGGGAAAAGTTTTAGAAAGTGAAAACCCTAAGTTTAAAGAGGGTGATGAAGTAATTTTAACAGGCTTTAGAGTAGGTGAAATTTTCTATGGTGGTTACTCACAAATAGCAAAAGTAAATGCAGATTTTTTGGTTAAAAAGCCTGAGAGCTTAACAACCAAGCAAGCAATGATTTTAGGAACAGCAGGCTTCACTTCATTAATGAGTACTTTTGCAATTCAAGCAAGGGAAAGTATTTTATTAGGAGAAAAAGTTAACGATGTATTAGTAACTGGTGCAACGGGAGGTGTTGGGAGTGTAGCGATTATGGCATTAACAAAACTAGGTTACAACGTGACTGCAGTTACAGGAAAAGATTCTAAGTCAGATTATTTAAAGTCTTTAGGAGCTAAAAACATTGTAAATAGAGCTGAATTCGACAAAGATCCAAGACTTATAGATAAAGGATTATGGGATGGAGTAGTAGATACTGTTGGTGGAAAAATTTTGGCAAATGCAATTGTTCAAACTAAACCTAATGGAATTGTAGCAGTTTGTGGCAATGCAAATAATAACGAGTTAAATACAAGTGTAATTCCATTCATGTTAAGAGGTATTAAGCTTTGGGGTATGGACTCTGCTAATTGTAGCATCAAGAGAAGAGAATTTATTTGGGGCGAAGCTTCAAATTTAATTGATTTTGATTTGTTAGAAAAATCAATCTTAACTGTAGGTTTAGAAGAATTATTAGAAACTTATCCAAAAATTTTAAAAGGTGAAATTTCCGGAAGAGTATTGGTGGATTTAAATAAATAATGGATTGGGATAAATTAAAAATTTTTCATGCAGTGGCTGAAGCTGGTAGCTTCACAAACGCAACTGTTAACTTAAATCTAAGTCAATCTGCTATAAGTAGACAAATACAATCTCTAGAACAAGATTTAAAAGTTCAATTGTTTGAGAGACATGCTAGAGGACTAACTCTTACTGAAAATGGTGAATATGTTTTTAAAACTGCCCATGAAGTAATTAGTAAACTAAAAGAAGTTGAAACCTCATTAGGAGATCAAAAAAATAAACCTACAGGTAAATTAACTATCACTACAGTAAGAAGTTTTGGAACTCATTGGTTAACACCAAGAATTCAGGAATTCATGACGCTGAACCCTGAAATAGAAATAGAATTAGTTTTTGATGATAAAGAATTAGATTTAAGTACTCGACAAGCTGATATTGGAATATTCATGAGAAGACCTAAACAGCTTAACTATATTCAAAAAAAGTTAGTTGATATTAAGTATTATATCTATGGTTCAAGTAAATATTTAGAGAAAAATGGTATGCCAAAAACTGTAAATGATTTAAACAAACATAAGTTTATTTCATTTGGAAAAGGTGCACCTTCACCAGTTTATAATCCTGATTGGGCTTTAAAAACAGGTATGCATGATGGAAAAAAAAGAAAATCTGTTATGAAAGTTAATAGTGTTAGTGGCTTATTGTATGGTGTTGAGTCTGGTGTTGGTCTTGCTGCGCTGCCTGAATATTTAGTATCAAGTTCTAGCAAAATTATAAAAGTATTACCTAAAGTAGAGGGACCAATTACAGAGGCACATTTCGTTTACCCTCAATCCCTAAAAAATACCGCTAGAGTTCAAGCTTTTAGGAACTTTTTATTTAGTAAGATTGGCGACTGGAAATAAATCTAAAATATTAAAAAAAGCCTTGCAAACTGCGACAAAATATGAGATTGATAATCATTCGCATTGCGAATAATTATCATTCGCAAATCAATAAGGGTAAAGAAAAGGAGACAAGTGAGAAAAATATCTATTTTTACATTAATTTTAACTTTATTTGCACCAGTTTTTTTGGCTGCAAACGAAGTCAATATATTTAATGCAAGACATTATAAAGCCGATGCTGAGCTTTATGGAAAATTCACAAAAGCTACAGGGATCAAAGTAAATTTAATTAATGGTAAATCAGGCGCTTTAGAAAAAAGAATGATTGAAGAAGGCGCTGACTCTGCTGCAGATCTTTATATTACTGCTGATGCTGGAAGATGTGGTGCTTTTCAAGCAAAAGGCATGACACAAAGTGGATTAGTTTCATCAACAATTAAATCATCAGTTCCAAAAAATTTTAGAACAACACACTGGGTTGGAGTGGCAAAAAGAGCAAGAATTATTTACTACTCACCAGAAAGAGTAACTGGTGCTGAATTATCTGGAATGTCTTATGAAGGACTAGCTGATCCAAAATGGAAGGGAAGATTAGTAATAAGAAAATCTAGCAATATTTACAATAAATCTCTTGTAGCTTCATTAATTGCTAACAATGGAAAAAAAGCAACAGCAGATTGGGCAAAAGGAGTTGTAGCTAACATGGCTAGAGACTCAAAAGGAAATGACAGAGCTCAAATTATGGCAGTAGCAGCTGGTGAGGCTGACATTGCGGTAGCTAACACTTATTACTTAGCACTAATGTTATCTGGTAAAAAAGGACCAGAACAACAAGAGGCAGCTAAAAAAGTCAAAGCATTCTTTCCAAACCAAGATGGCAGAGGAACACACATGAATATTAGTTGTGCTGCTCTTGTTAAAGGTGCACCAAACAAAGCAAATGCCATTGCTTTAGTTGACTTTTTATTATCACCAGAGTCTCAAGAGCATTTTACAAATAATACTTTTGAGTTTCCAATGATATCGGGTGTTTCACCAAGTCCATTAGTTGTAAACAACTTGGGATTAGATTTTAAACAAGATCTAGTGACAAAAGTTTCCACTTATGGAAAAAATCAAGCAGCAGCATTAGAAGTAATGACTGCAGCAGGTTGGAAATAATAAATAAGTGAAAAAGAATTTATTTATTTTTGATACAAATAATTCTTCTGATAAGAATGGTTCACTAGTGGGTCAGATAACATGTGAACCATGCTCATCGGAGTGTGAAAGAATTGAAAATAAAATAAATAATAGAAAATTATCTGAAATTAAAAAAAGTGATATTGATCGTATTACTAATGTTTTTGATTTAAAAAGATAATTTTTAGAAAGTGAACATAATTTAATAGTTATTACCCTACTATTGATTATGTTCACTTAGATTTAAAAGGGTAAATATGTATTTAAGAAAAGTTAATTTTTGGTTTTTAAGTTCTTTATTGATTTCAATTATTGTTGCTATTCCAATTATTACTGTTTTTTCAAGCTTTTTTGAGGATACCTCAAATTATTATCAAATTTTAAAAGATACTTTTTTATTCGAATATATATTTAATTCTTTTACTCTATTAATTTTTGTTTTAGTTCTAACTTTTATATTTGGTACTAGCTCAGCCTATTTAGTCTCATTTTATAAATTCCCACTTAGTAATTTTTTTAAATGGGCCTTAATTTTATCTTTTGCTGTACCTCCTTACATTTATGCTTACTCATTGACAGCTTTTTTTGAGAATTATGGAACATTGTATTCAATTTTAAAAAATTTATTTGGACAAGGAAATTATAATCAGTATATACCAAAATTTGATGGCTTGCTTGGAGCTGTTCTTTCACTGTCCTTTTCTTTATTTGCCTATGTATATATTCTTGCCAGAGCATCATTTCTTTATCAATCTCAAAACCTGATTGATTTAGGAAGAAGTTTAGGATTTTCAAAATTAAAATCTTTTTATTCCTTAATACTACCAGCGGCTAGGCCAGCAATTGTTACTGGATTATCACTTGTTGCAATGGAAACCTTGGCGGAATTCGGTGCTGTTGATTTTTTTTCCATCAACACTTTAACAACTGGAATTTATAACTCTTGGATTACTTTTGATGATTTAGCATTTTCAAATAGAATATCTTTCTTCCTTTTAATATTCATATTTGCACTTTTTATTATAGAAAATTTATCTAGAAAAAAAGCAAGATACCATTCAAATACAAAAGGTGGCTTTAAGCAGAAAGAAAAAATACAACTTTCAGGAGCTAAAGCTTTTTATGCATTTTTTGTTTGCTTAATTATTTTCTTTTTGAGTTTTTTATTTCCTTTAGGTCAAATGTTATATTGGACAATAAAATTTCCTGAAAATTTTTTTGATCTTAATATTTTAACGCTTACTCTAAATACTATTTATCTAGTATTTCTATCAAGCCTGGTTTTGATATTATTTTCTTTGACTTCTAATTATGGAAATCGAGTTTCAAAAAATAAATTTTTAAATATCTTATCTACCCTATCTATTTCTGGATATGCAATACCAGGTGTTATTTTAGCCTTAGCTTTCATAACTTTTATAGCATGGTTTGATGAAAATATCGTTCAAGCCCTGGGCTTCTTGTCTATAAAAAAAATATTTATAGGATCTATCCTTGGTTTAGTTTTAGTTTATTTTGTAAGATTTTATTCTTTAGCATTTAATGGAATAAAATCTGGATATGAAAAAATTAATATCTCTGTCGATGAAAGTTCTTATCTTCTTGGTTATTCAAAACAAAAAACATTTATGAATATTCATGTTCCATATTTAAGAAACTCACTCTTGTTTGTTGTAATATTAATTTCTCTTGAAATAATCAGAGAGCTTCCAATTACATTAATTTTAAGGCCTTTTAACTTTGAAACATTTGCAACAACTGCTTATATTTCTGCATCTGAGGATTTACTTGAGGCTGCTGCTGCACCTTCATTATTTTTAATTTTAATTGCAACTGCATTTATTATGCTTACATCTAAATATATTCTGAGAGAAAATGATTAAAAATTTTTTAGAAATTAAAAACGTTGATTTTACCATAGGCGGTAAAACTAAGGTTAAGAATGCCTCTTTTAACATTGAAAACGAGGGCGAAACTTTATGTATTCTTGGTCCATCAGGTATTGGGAAAACAACTATACTTAGAACAATAGCTGGATTAGAAAAAATTGATAAAGGATCAATCAAATTAAATGGTAAATTGTTATCATCTAAAAAAGAAAATATTGAACCTGAGCATAGGAATATATCCTTAGCTTTTCAGGATAACAGTCTATTTCCACATTACACTGTTGAAAAAAATATATTGTTAGGCGCAGAGAAAAATAAAGGAAAAAGAAGAAAGAAAATAAGTTTTAAAGAAATAATTGAATTTCTAGATATCTCAAAAATATTACCTAAATATCCTCACGAAATAAGTGCAGGTGAGGCACAGAGAGCTTCTCTTGCAAGATCTCTATTAACTCAACCTGATCTTTTGTTGTTAGATGAACCTCTATCAAATGTTGATCAAAGTTTTAAAGAGGAAATTCAAGTAAGATTAAAAAAAATACTAAGCAGATTAAAAATTACAACGATAATAGTTACTCATGACTCCTATGAAGCTTTTTATTTAGGAAATAAATGTGCCATTATTTTAGATGGTCAGATAAAGCAGTTTGATGATCCTTATAATGTTTACCATTTCCCGAACTCTGTTGAAGTAGTAAATTTTTTAAATAGAGGAATATTAATTCCAGCTAAAGTAACAGGTGAAAATTCACTAGAAAATAAAGATTTAGGAACAATTAAAGGTAATTTTATAAAACATTATCCAAAAGGTTCAGATGTACAATTGTTATTACAACCAGAAGATCTCGAGCATGATGATCGAAGTAATCTTAAGTTAGAGGTTGTTGATAGAAAATTTAGAGGTACAAATTTTATTTATACTTTAAAAACTAATAGTGATTTATTGATCCCTGTTTTTGTTCATTCTCATCATGTTCACCAGCACGAAGTTGATGAAAAATTTGGTATCAAAAGACCAATTAATATTGATCATATAGTTTGTTTTTAATACAAACAAAATAAATGCTTTCAAAAAAACAGTTATTTTCAAGAGGTATGCTTGATATTGCTCCTCATATGCTTTCAGTAATTCCTTTTGGAATAATTTGTGGAGCAATTGGTGTAGACCTTGGTTTTAATCCATACTTAGTTTACGCTATGTCCATCATTATATTTGGGGGAGCCTCACAAATAGTTTTTTTACAATTATTATCAGGTGGAGCTTCATCTTTAGTAGCTGTTACTTCAGTAGGTGTAATTAATTCAAGACATTTGTTGTATGGAGCTGTTTTATCTGAGTATTTAGAAAAATTATCTTTTATTAAGAAGCTATTAATTTCTTATGTTGTAGTTGACCAAGGATTTGCTGAATCTAATAAATTTTTTAAAAAAAATAAAACAGAACAATATTTGCATTATCACTTACTAGGTACAGGAATTACAATGTGGGTTTGCTGGCAAATAGCAACACTTGCAGGCATTATATTAGGTTCATTTGTCCCTGAAGAACTTGGATTAAAGTTTGCAATTCCCTTAACATTTATAGCAATTGTTGTTCAGGATTTAAAAAAAATAGATCATGTAATCGTAATGCTTGTTTGCGGTATTAGTTCTTTATTATTTTTTGAAGCACCATTTAAATCTTATATTCTTATTTCACCTGTTATAGCTTTATTCGTTGCAGCATTATTATTGAGGTTAAAAAAATGACCTGGCTATCAATCACAGTTGCTGGAATACTAACTTATTTTACTAGAATGACCATGATTGCTCTAGTTAGAAGAGATCTCCTTGGTGAAAAAATTAAAGCTGTATTAGCTTATGTTCCATCTGCAGTATTTCCTGCAATTATATTTCCTGCAATATTTATTAATGATTATGGCTCTTATATAGAAATGAATGATCCTAAAATATTTGGAGCTTTAGTTGCAATTATTGTTGGTTATTTTTCAAGAAATGTTATTGCAACTATATTCTCTGGCCTTTTATCCTATTGGATTATTATATTTGTTTTTTTATCATAACTAATCTCAGTCTGTTAACCCCACTTAACGCATAGCTGTTTTGATCAAATATAATTATTCAAAAAAAAAAATTAATTATATAAATAATTTAATTAATTTAAAAAATTCATATTTATTTTTAATTAATTGTCTCTCTAGTTATTTATAACTATGCCTCTTTTTAAAAGGGGCATAATTAACTTTCTCCAAGTTTAAGATTTCTAGAAATATTATGATCAATCATCTTTGGTTTTGATAAATTTAAATTAGACATAATTTCAATATATTGACCTACATTTTCTACTTGAAGTCTTGGGTTGTGCTCTTTTTCTTTACCTATAGTACTAGATTTTTTTCCATTATAATCGTGACCAGGATAAAGAATTGTTTCATCAGGTAATTTTAATAATTTGTGAAAAAGCGAATGATACGCATCCTTAGAGCTACCATTTTGAAAATCAGTTCTCCCAGTCCCATTAATTAAAAGAGTATCGCCAGAGAATAAATAGTTACCCATTAAAAAACTGTAACTATCTGAAGTATGACCAGGGGTAAACATTGCTCTTATTTTTAGTTGGTCTATTTCAATAATTCCATCGTCTTTAAGTTTAATGTCTACAGTTTCAGCAGGGGAATTTTCTCCCATAATTGTTGTACAATTTGTATTACTTTTTAACTTCGAGGCACCAGTAATGTGATCAGCATGAATATGAGTATCTATTACTTTCACTAGTTTTAAATCGAGTTCCTTTAAATGACTTATATATTCATCAACATTTTCTAAAACTGGATCTATAATAATTGCTTCGCGACCTTTTGCCGAAGCTATTAGATAAGTATAAGTCGATGATTTTGTGTCAAACAGTTGTTTAAAAATCATTTTTTATTATTATCAAATAATTATGATTAGCTCCACATTTCATTGGGCATGTAAACACACGTGGAAAAGAAGTGCAAAAAATACAGGTTGGTGTTTGTTAGGTTGTGCTATTGGTGATTTTGGAACTATATTATTTTTTCAATTAACTAAAATACCTTTTCCAATTCTAGGTATAATGATTTTAGCTATAATAAATGGATTAATCACAAGCATAATATTGGAGACTATAATTTTAATACGTCAAGGTTTTTCATTTAATGGAGCACTAAAAACAGCATCAGGGATGAGTTTAATTTCTATGCTAAGTATGGAAATTATGATGAATTCAACAGATTATATTTTAACTGGTGGTGCAATTCTAACTTGGTGGGTTGTACCTATTATGCTTATTGTAGGATTTTTAACTCCATGGCCATATAATTATTGGAGATTAAAAAAGTTTGGAATTAACTGTCACTAAATATTTTAGAGAATTTTTTTTAATAAATTTTCACCAAAAAATAGTTTATGAACTATGACAGCTAAAATATGAAGAGAGATCAGACCTAAAATTGTATAATTTGAGAATATATGAATGTTATAAAATTGATCAGCTAATACAAAGTTATCTTGGATTTTAATCTCTTTAAAAAATATCACTAATGTTTCACCATTAAATAATTTTTTTAAAATACCTGAGATAGTTATTGATAAAATTGCCACATATAAAAGAATATGATTTAATTTAGCTATAAATTTTTGACCTTTAAAAATACTTGGATCTAATTTTGGGGTGGGGTTAAAAATTTTGTTCAGTAGTCTTATAATAACCAAGTAAAATATTGATAAGCCTATTATAATATGAATATTTTCTATACTTAATCTTTCTTCTCCAAAATCAAGATCAACTAAATAAAAACCAAGAGGAATTTGGATTAGTAATAATATTGCACTAAGCCAATGTAACACCTTTGAAATAATACCATACTCTGTTAAGGTATTTTTAACATGCATGCTTTAGTAAAACATATAACTAGTTGCTTTGGTATAGTTTTGTTGTCTTTTTTTTTCACAGTAGTTGAAACTCAAAGTATTGCTGATCAGTCTGCAGAAGAAATCATCAAAGGTAGAAAAGCCCTTTTTAGTAAGAATTACAGTACAGCAAAGCGTGTCCAAGCTTTATCTTCAAAGGGAGATTTTGACAGAGCAAAAGAATTGATGATTGAAATGAGTGAAAATTATAAAACTTTGCTAGGATTATTTCCTGAAAACACCAAAGAGGGATTTAAGACAGAGTCCTTACCTATTATTTGGGAAGAGAAAGACGCTTTTAATGCTTTGATGCAAAAATCATCGGATAACATGATAAAACTGACTTCTGTTATTGAAGACAGTGATGATATTCGTGCTACTCTTCGAGAATTTATGTGGAGCAGCTGTAAAGCATGTCACAGTAAATATCGAATGCCTCATTAATATATCAAGCAGTGATTCCGCAAAAAGTAACAGACCATCTTGAGGAATATATTAGTCAGGAAATCTACGTTCAAATAGCTGTAATTAAAGGCAAAGAAAAAGTTTCAACAGAGCTAGCAATAAATAAATATTTTAAAAGTAATCATTTTAGAGATTTAGCAGAGGGTAAACCTTATGATCATTTTATTGAAGGATTAAGGGATAAATGTCTTGGAAAATTAAAGAATTCACCAATGAGAAATAAGCAAACTGATGATCCAACAATAATTGAACTACAAAATAAATTAAACAAATTAAGTGATGATGAATTAGATAATACTTATTGGGAAATAGAAACTGGTGAATTTTTTATAGGAGAACAAATTAAAGAATTAGAGGAAATGCGTAACAATTTAATTTCTAAGTTAATAATTAAAGATAATTCAAAACGAGACTCAGTATTGAATATAATTATGGGCTTTTGCGAAAAATATGAAAAATTATGTCAGAAAAAATATCCAGAAGCACCACTTCCACTAGAAATTTTAAAATCTATTAATTAAGTTTTAAGGGTTCGCTCTTTAAGATATTACCTAAAGAGCTCCCTTATATTGCCTCTTTGGCATTTAAATCCAAAAGGATTTTATTTTTTGTTTGTTTTTGAAATATAAAGCTATTCAGCTAAGTGTCAGGTGGTGATAGTTTTAACATAATAACCTCCTCTTAAAAAAGGTAATTATAATTAAACAAATTTCAAATGATTTATTTTAGTTTTAATAAAATATATTTCTTGAATACAACCTAATGCTTTAGTACATTCCCGGTATCTTAATTTAGACTTTAAATTATTTTTTATTTATCAATTCACTAATAAAATTTTCTCCATGTCCTTGATCTACTGCTTTTTGGAAATAATTTTTATTTACCTCAGCAACTTTCTCAGCTTCAGGAAAATCTTTTAAGAGATCTTGTATATAAGTTAAATCTTTTACCGAATTACTAGCTGTAAATTTGAAACCTGTAAAATCACCTTTTAATAAATTGTCAAATACTCGGTTTAATGCTGCTGAATTTCCAGATCCAAGCTTTGCTACACTAAATACTTTTTGTAAATCCAAACCTAATTCTTTAGCACCTATAGCTAAATGATTTACTAAAGCGCCATTACCTAAAGATAAAAAATTATTTAAAAGTTTTGATTTAGCTCCCATTCCAACTTCTCCGAAATAAAAGTATTCTTTACAAAAAAATTTTAAGTAAGGTTCAGCCTTTTTGAAATTCTCCTCTGATGCACCAACAATCCCACCTAAAACACCTTCTTCTGCCTGAACAGGACCACCCATTACAGGACATTCCACATAGCTAATATTATTTTTTTTATAAATAGAGTTGGTTTCAATTGAACCTGATTTGTTGTGTGTGGTAATATCAATAATTATCGTTTTATTATTTAATATTTTAGATATCTTTTCTGAAATTGATTTTGCAATTGGTGTGTTGGTAACACACATAAATAGAGCATCTAAATTTTTATTAGCGAAATCCTCAAAAGAATTAACTTCTTCAGCTCCTTCTTTGACAATCTTCTCAATTGGTTGTCTATTTTTGTTAGCTATTACAAAAAGTTTATTTTTATTTTTTAATATATTTTTGGCTATTCCATACCCCATATATCCAACACCAATAAATCCAACATTTTTCATAATTTCCTTAGTTTAAGTTTTTTGTCCTTCTGTTCTAATAAACATTATACCAAAAATTATAATTCCTATAACACCTATAATTTTATTATAATCAAATGGTACACCAAAAATTATGAAGTTTATAATTGTTGACCAGACTAATTGAGAATATTGAAAGTTAGTTACAAATGATAAATTAGAAAGCTGAATTGCATAAATAATTAAAGAATGACTAACAAATCCAGCAACACCAAGAAGAGTTAAATAAAGCCAGTAAATATTTTTTTCTAAAGGAACCCAATTAAAAAATATAAAAATACTAAAAATGATTGCTCCTAATATTGAGGTATAAAAAATTGCAGCAAATGGATCATTATCTCCTGATACAACTTTTGTAAAAAACTGATAAAGAGCCCAGCATATTGGTGGAATAATAGGAAATATTAAATCTAGACTTAATATTTTCATACTTGGTCCCAACGAGTAAACAATTGAGCCAAAACTGAGTAGCATTAAAGCTATCCCTTTAGGGGTTAAAATATCTTTTAAAAAATATGCTGATAACAAAGAAACTATTAATGGCGCAGTAAAGAAGACCACATAAATATCAACCAAATCAAATTTTTGTAAAGAATAAAACATAAATGACGTAGCAGTGACCATTAAAGTTGATCTAATTATTTGTACTTTAAAATTTTTCTTTAAATTAACTTTTGGCTTAAATATTAAAAAAAATATAATTAGAGAAACCATGTGAAAGAAAAATCTTCCCCATATTGCTTGTGTCACTGGCATTACAGTACCAAGATATTTTGCAGTAGAATCCATGCAAACAAACATGAAAAAACCCCCAGCAGCTAATAAAATTACATTAAATAATGAAGTTTGTTTTGGCACTGTGAGGTTTTTAATTACATAACAACGCCTACTTGCCAAGGATTAAACTCCTCGTCACCGTAGCCATTGATCTCACTTTTTGATTTATTTCCTGATGCTGTGTTAACTACTAACTCAAATATATTTTGACCTACTTCTTCAACTTTTTCTTTACCTTCTGCAATAGTTCCACAATTTATATCCATATCTTCTGACATTTTTTCATACATAGCAGAATTAGTTGAAAGTTTAAGACTTGGAACAGGCTTACATCCAAAACATGAACCTCGACCTGTAGTAAAACAAATTACATTTGCTCCAGATGCAACTTGTCCTGTTACAGATACTGGATCGTAACCAGGTGAGTCCATAAAATTAAATCCTTTATTTTTTAAAGGTTCAGCATATTGCAGCACATCTTGAAGTATAGAATTTCCACCTTTAGCAACTGCTCCTAATGATTTTTCTAATATAGTTGTTAGTCCACCTCTCTTATTTCCTGGTGCAGGATTGTTATCCATCGAGCTATTATTGATTGAGGTATAATGCTTCCACCATTCTAGTCTTTTTATTAGTTTGTCTGCAGTTTCTTGTGAATTAGCTCTATTAATTAATAAATGTTCTGCACCATAAATTTCCGGAGTTTCAGATAAAATTGAACTTCCTCCTTTTTTTACTAAAAGATCTGCAGCAATTCCTAATGCTGGATTAGCGGTTATCCCTGAATACCCATCGGAACCTCCACACTGCAAAGCAAGTGTCAAATGGCCAACAGATTGAGAAGATCTTTCAACATTGTTTGCTTCTGTTAATAAATTTTTGATTTGTGAAAGAACTTTATCTACAATTTTTTTTGTTCCACCTTCATCCTGAATAGTAAGAAAATGAATTCTATTATGCTTTTTTAAAGACTCGTCAAACAAACTAACTTGTGCGCATTCACAACCCAAACCTATAACAAATACATGTGAAAAATTTGGATGATTTTTAAATCCATCAATAGTTCTTTGGAACATTTGCATTCCTTCGCTTTCAGTATTCATTCCACATCCTGTAGAGTGAGTAATTGGTACTATCCCATCAATATTTGGA